>JAUYOW010000074.1 GCA_030697825.1 Gemmatimonadales bacterium
GGCCGCCGCGCGCCTCCTCTCCGCCGAGAACGCCGAGCCGGCGCTCTACGCGCGGGTCGTCGCGCGGTTCCTCCCGCCCGCGCCCGCGCAAGAGGGCGGCCGGCCGGCGCAAGCGTACGAAGCGCGCCTGGGCATCGCGCTCGTGAGCGCGGCGGACACGGCGCAGCAGGCGGGGAACGCGGCGCAGGCGCTCACCAGCCGCTTCGCGCTGCCCGTGGGCCGACGGGCGGTGGTGGTGGGCCTGGCGGCCCAGGATGTCGCCAAGATCTACGCGCAGATGGTCCGGGAGCTCGCGGTGACCGTGGTACAGCAGCTGGGCGCCGCGGCGCGTTAGCCGCTCCCGGCGGAGATCCGCGCGCTGGCAGGCACCACCTTAGGCGTGTCGGCGTTCCAGATCCACTTCGGCTCGATGCACGTGACGACCGCGCAGCTCGTACCCGCCCTGGTGCGCTGGCGCTGAGCCCACGCGGGCCGCGCCCGCGGCCGCTCGGCGGGTGAGCGTGTCATGGTTTCGATTGCGGTGTCGATTGAGGGCAGTTCCCGCCGTTCTCGAACCTGGGCCCGCCGGATAGATCGCGGAAGAAGGCCTAGAGGAAGGGCTCCGCGCGCTCGATCAATTCGGCCAAGCCCGGCTCATCGGGGTTCCACGGCTTGCCGGGATGGAGGACCGCCACCTGGCAGCTCTCGGCCGCCTGTACCATCTGCGCGTAGGTGCCGGCCTTCAGGTCCGCGATGTACGCCTGCTTGTTCTTGTCGTACTTGAACATCCGGTCGTTGATCTTGGTGCACTCGTTGCAGCTCGAGCAGCGTGCCGTCTCGATAGAGGGCTCGTCGGATCGGACCGCCGGCGGCGTCTCGGCGACGGCGGGCCGTGCCTCCGCCACCGCGGCGGGCACGGCTGGCGCGGCGGCCTCCGCGGCGGCCGGCTCGCCCTGGCGGCTCTCGGCCTCGCGCCGGGCCTGTTCCTCCCACGCCTGCTTCTCGCGGGCGAGCAGGCGCTCGGCGTGCGAGTTGTGGATGCCGCCCAGCTCCTGCAGGCTGCGCCACTGGTCGCGGCAGCGCCGGGCCGCGCGGATGAGCCGCCGATCCACCAGCACCCGGTGCAGGGCATCGTCCGGACCAACCATCAGCAGGTACGGCACGCGGTCGTCCAGGGGTTCGTGCTCGTCCGCGACCGCCTCGTGTACCGGGATCATGTGGCCGTTCCAACTGTCCGGCGGGACCCGGGCGAAGTGCTCCGCGTGCCCCTCGTGGCAGGCGAGGAAGTCCACCACCGTGAACGCCACGTCCTGCGAGACCCGCTGCAGCGACTCGTCCTCGTAGTCCAGGCGCCGGATCGGCCAGTCGGCCTGGGGCTGCGGGTTGTCCTCCAGCCGGAACCGGGACGCCCAATCCGCTCCCGCGGACGGGTCGAAGACGAACGCGGGGAAGGCTCGCGACTCCATCGCTGCGGCGGCCAGGAGGTACTCCGGCACGCCGTTCGCGGCACCGCCCGCGCCGGAATACACCGTGAAGAGGGCCGGCCCCGCGAAGCCCATGCCGCGCATGATCCCCTCGCGGGCGCGGTACAGGTGCGAGCACGCGGACTGGAGAACGAACACGCCGCCGGCGCCGATCGCGGCGTTCGCCACCTGCCGGACGCTCACGCTGGCCGGCGCCCGGGCGTCCGCGACGGGGGCGAACGCAGCGACGTCGTCGGTCTGGAGCAGGACCTTCAGTGGCAGGCCCTGGGCGAACACCTCCATCAGAGCGGCGCCCTCGGCGGCCCCCATGCGGTCGGCGTCGAGACGGACGAGGAGGTCCGGGAACGCGGCGAGCTCCTTCTCGAGGTCCGCGGCGCCCAGCGCCTCGAACACGGGGTCGTGCTCGCCGCCCTGATACCCGCCCTCGACCTCCAGGCCGGCCACTACCACCGCCTTCGCCGCCTCGACCAGGCGCGGCAGCCGTTCCCGGTACACCTCGAGCGCGGCGGCGCAGCTGCGGAACGCCAGGTCGCCGTCCGTACCCGGCATCCCGGTCGCGGCCCGCGCGGGGAAGAACTCCGGTGACCCGAGCGTCGCCAGCAGCCGCCGGATGCGCCGCCGGCGCTCGTCGGACAGCGAGGTCTTCGCCCGGGTCCGCGTGAGCAGGCCGGACATCGCGTCGAAGTCGAACTCGGCCGCGAACCCCGTCCCCACCGAGGCGCGCAGGCGGTCCGGGCTCATGCCGGCCGCCGAGTACTCCTCCTCGGCGATGAGGATCTCGGAGAGCTGCAGGACCAGCCGGTCGATCGTCTTGCGCATGGAGCGCGCCTTGGACTCCTGTGCGCTCCGCCACGCGTGCGTCAGCAGCCGGGCGGGGAGGTCGCGGTCGCAGCCGGCCACCTCACCGTCCACCAGCGCGGTCCGCAGTTGGCCCAGGTCGTCCGCGAGAGCGGCGTCGGAGCCGGTGGCGAGGGCGCGCGCCGCCTCGTCCCACAGCGACGACAGCGTACCCGCGGCGCCGCCGGCGACCCGGGCGCGGATGGCGCGCTCGAGCCGGCGCGCGCGGTGCGTCAGCCGTCCGGCAGCGGGCCCCCCGGCGAGTCCGCCCACGATGTCGTCGAACAGGTCGGAGAGGGAGCGCACGACCGGATCCGCCCCCGGTCCGACCAGGACGACCGGGAAGTCATAGCGCAGCGCGGCGAGGTCCCGGTAGCGGGCCAGGAGCGCCGGGAGCAGTCCGAGCCCCTCGATGCCGTCGAGTCCCCGACCGGCCGTCCGGCCCGTGAGGTAGAACGCGACCTGGTCCTGCGCCTGCGTCGTCAGGTTCCGCTCCGGGTGTGCGGGAACCGGGTCCCCGGCGCCGCGACGGCGCGATGCTCACGCATCGGAGGTCTCGGCGGTGTCCTCGTCCCTGGGCCAGATGGTGAACTGGTCCAGCTCCGCTTCGAGCCCGCTGCGGATCAGGTCCACCGTGCGCAGGTCCGGGCTCCGCCGCGTGTCCTCGTAGCAGGGGACGTCGGGGTTGTGGTACAAGATGCCGACGGGGAGCGGATCGGTCTCCCAGGCGATCTGGTGCGCGCGGTGGATGTCCAAGGGATCGTGCTCCAGCTGGCGCGGGTAGATCGAGGCCAGCGGCCGGCTGATCTTCAGACCTCGCGCATGGTGGAGCAGCAGGACCTTCTGGGGGTCGCGGACCCACGGATCCAGCAGGTGCGGCAGGTACTCCGGGCACCGCTGCACGATCCGGATGAAGGAGAACCCCCGGTGCCGGTAGGCCGCCAGCAGGATGTCGTAGAGGAGTTCCGGGATCCAATCGGCCGCCTGCGCGACGAACGAGACGTTCTGCACGGCGAGCGTGATGGGCAGCGGCTCCATGGCCTCGAGGTACGCGCCCCGCGGCGTCGTGTTGGTCCGCAGGCCCCGCGGCGTCGTCGGCGACGCCTGCATCTTGGTGAGGCCGTAGACGTGGTTGTCGTGCACCATCACGGTCATGTTCATGTTGTAGCGCACGGCGTGGATCCAGTGCGCCGCGCCGATGCTGAAGCAGTCGCCGTCGCCGGTGCTGACGAAGACGTCGAGGTCGGGGCGGGCCATGCGGATGCCCTCCGCGACCGGCAGCGCCCGGCCGTGCAGCCCGTGGAACCCGTAGGTGCTCATGTAGTGGGGCAGGCGGCTGGAGCAGCCGATGCCCGAGACGAACACCGTCTTGTCCGGGCGGAGCCCCTCGTCCCGGCAGAGCCGCTGGACCGCGGCCAGGATCGCGTTGTCGCCGCAGCCGGTGCACCAGCGCGGCACGCCCTTCTGGTAGTCCTCCAGCTCGTAGTGCTCCTCGTGCATCCGGAGCAGACACTCCAAGGGGGTGTTCGGTATCGTCGGGCTCGCGCTCATGGCCGCTCCATCCTCTCGAGGATCGCGCGGCGGGCGCTGCCGGGCTTGATCGGCTGGCCCCGCACCTCGCTCCAGCAGTCCACGTCGATCAGGTAGCGCGACCGCAGCAGCAGCGCCAGCGCCGAGAAGCGCCGGTTCGACTCGTTGATCATCTCGTCCTCCACGCGGTCACACCAGTTGCCTTCGATCGTCATCACCTTGCCGAACCGCTGCAGGATCTCCTTGATCCCCGGCGGCAGCGGCTGGAGGAACCGCAGGTGCATCGAGGACACCTGGTGTCCCTCGGCCTGCAGGCCGGCGACGGCCTCCTCGATCGCGCCCCGCGTGCTCCCCCAGCCGACGACGAGGAGGTCGCCGCGCTCGGCGCCGACGACCGTCGGCGGCCGCAGCGTCCGCTGGAACGCCGCCAGCTTGAGGCTCCGGGCCCGGATCCCCTGCTGGTTGATCTCGGCGTCGTACGCGACGTGGCTCAACTCGTCGTGGGCGAGGCCCGTCAGCGTGTGTGCGCCACCCGGCTGGCCCGGCACGAACCGCCGCGCCAGGCCGGTCGTCGGATCCCAGTCGTACGGTTTGAGCCCCGGGGGGACGGCGCTCTGGTCCACCGGAGGGGCGATCCAGGCCTCGTCGAACCGCGGCCGGGGGAAGGGCGTCTGCGCCGTCGCCAGGTTGGCGTCCGAGAGGATCACCACGACCATGTTGAACGTCTCGGCGATCCGGCGCGCGGCGATGACCGAGTAGAAGCAGTCCTCGATCGAGCTCGCCGCCATCACGATCTTCGGCGCGTCCCCGTGGCTGCCGAAGATCGTCGCCAGGAGGTCGCCCTGCTCGCCCTTCGTGGGCTGGCCCGTGCTGGGCCCGCCGCGCTGCACGTTCACGACCACCAGCGGGATCTCGCCCATAACGGCGAGGCCGATTCCCTCCTGCTTGAGCGAGTACCCCGGGCCGGACGTGATCGTCACCGCGCAGCGCCCCGCGTACGAGGCGCCGATGGCGAACGTGCAGGCGGCGATCTCGTCCTCCGCCTGATGCACCACGCCGCCCACCCGCTCGAACACCTCGCTGAGGTAGTGCGACGCGGACGTGGCCGGCGTGATGGGATACATGGCGCAGACTTCCATGCCCGACGCGATGACGCCGAGGGCCATCGCGTGGTTGCCGTTGATCACGATCTGCGGCTCGGAGACGTGAACAGCCGGGATGTGGTACCGGAACCGCAGGTGCTCGCCCGCCCACGCGTACCCGGCCTCGACCAGCCGAGTATTCGTCTCCACGACGCTCGCGGCCTTCTTCCGGAACGTTAGGGCGACCTGGTCGCGCGCCAACTGGAGGTCGAGGCTGTACAGGCGGCACAGCATGCCGAGCACGAACATGTTCTTGCCGCGCCGGGGGTCGGCGACGAGCTTGCGGCACTCCTGCTCCATCGGGATCTCGTGCACGCGGTATCCCGCCGCGACGAGGCCCTCAACGGTCTGCGCGTACTCCGCCGCGATCTGCTCGTCCGGGTCCTCCCTCCACATGCTCTCCAGGAGGATGATGCAGCCGGGCTTCAGCTCCCCGGCCCGGGTCCGCCCGAGCAGCACCTGCTCGTTGAACGCGACGACGAGATCGGCCTCGTCGCCACCGTTCGTGACGCGCCGGGAGGCGAGCCGGATGCGGTTGCCGCTGGCGCCCGCGACGCTGCGGGCCGGCGGCTGGATCTCGGCCGGGATGATCTCGACCGTCCAGACCCCGTTGCCCGTCCGCGCCGCGATCGCCCCGAATGACTGGCCGCAGCGTTGCGCGCCCTCGCCGGAATCGCTGATGACCTCGACGATGTGCTCCGTTACGCCGGTGACCGGCGGCTCCCCGCCCGCCCCCGAGGCCTGCGCCCGCGGCTGCTTCGTCCGTGCCCGGGCTGACGCCGTGCTCATCGTGCCGCCGCCATGGTCCGCTCTCCCTCACCCTCGCGCGCCTGCGCAACGGTGGCCGGGGGCCGGCCGTCCGACCGCGCGAGGCGGACGCGCGCGAAGTTCCGCTCCCGCAGGTCGATCCCGAACGGGTGGTCGTCGCCGCCACCGTACGGCTCGGCCACGTCCCGGATGCCGAGGTAGGCCTTCATGCTCCGCGCGGCCAGCCGCCCCGCGCCCATCGCCTCGATGACGGTCGCCGCGCCGGTGACGATATCGCCGCCGGCATACACGCCGGCCATCGAGGTGGCCAGGGTCTCGTCGACCTGGAGGTAGCCCCGCTGGTTCAGTGCCAGCTTCGAGGTCTGGCCGATGATCGGATTGGCGTGCGTGCCGATGGCGAACACCACCTGGTCGGTCTGGAACTCGAACTCGCTTCCAGGAATGGGCACGGGGCGGCGCCGGCCCGACTCGTCCGGCTCTCCCAGCTCCATCCGGATGCAGCGCATGGCGCGCACGTTCCCCTTGCCGTCTTCCAGCACCTCGACCGGGGCCGTCAGCCAGTGGAACTCGATGCCTTCCTCCTCGGCGTGGTGGACCTCCTCCACGCGGGCCGGCGCCTCGGTCCGGGAACGCCGGTAGACGCAGTGGACCTTCTCCGCACCGAGCCGCAGGCACACGCGCATCGCGTCCATCGCCGTGTTGCCGGCGCCGATCACCGCCACCTGTCGACCGAGCGGGATCGGCGTGTCGTAATTCGGGAAGCTCCGGGCCAGCATGAGGTTGCAGCGCGTGAGCAGCTCGTTGGCCGACAGCACGCCGTTCAGCGAGTCGCCGGGGATGCCCATCATCGCAGGGGCGCCCGCGCCGGTTCCGATGAACACCGCGTGGAAGCCGAACTCGTCGAGCAGCTGCTCGATGGTGAACAGCCGCCCGACGACCGTGTTGCACTCGAACCGCACGCCGAGCTTCTTCAGGTTGTCGATCTCTGCGTCGATGACCTCGTTAGGCAGGCGGAAGTCCGGGATGCCGTACCGCAGCACCCCGCCCGGCTCGTGGAACGCCTCGTAGACCGTCACGGCGCACCCGGCCTTGGCCATGTCGGCGGCGCACGCCATGCCGGCCGGGCCCGAGCCCACGATCGCGACTCGGAAGCCCGTGGGCTCGATGTGCGGCACGCTCGCCCAGTGCTCGGCGATCGCGCGGTCGCCCACGAACCGCTCGAGCCGCCCGATGGCCACCGGCTCCAGCGGGTCCGTCACGATGCAGACGCCCTCGCACTGGGTCTCCTGCGGGCAGACGCGGCCGCAGATGGCGGGCAGGAAATTCGTCTCCGCGATCACGTCGTAGGCGCCGCGGAAGTCCCTCTCCCCGATCTTCCGGATGAACGCCGGGATGTCGATCGCCACCGGACAGCCGGCGATGCAGACGGCGTCCTCGCAGAACAGGCACCGTTCCGACTCCCGGATCGCCTCCTCCGCGGTGTACCCGCAGTTCACCTCGCCGAAGCTGCGGATCCGCTCCGCCGGCGGCAGCTCGCGAACGGGGGTCCGCTCCTGGGGGATCGTCCGGATGGTTCGCTTCTTCGCCATCGTGCGTCTCCCTAGCCGCGGGCGGCGGTGCCCCGCGACGCGGGGATCGCCTCCGCTTCCGCGAGCTCCTTCAGACGGCACTCCTGCGACCAGCGCTCCATCGCCTGCTGCTCCTGCTCGGTGAAGCGCCGCAGGCGGCTCATCAGGTCATCGAAGTCCACCTGGTGCGCGTCGAAGTCCGGCCCGTCCACGCACGCGAAGTTCACGCGGCCGCCCACCCGCACCCGGCAACCGCCGCACATCCCCGTGCCGTCCACCATGATGGGGTTCAGGCTCACGAGGGTGCGGATGCCGTGCTCCCGGGTCGCGGCGGCGCAGGCCTTCATCATCACGGGCGGGCCGATCGCCACGACCTCGTCGATGTCGGGGTGCCGCTCGATCGCGAGCCGGATCCCGTCCGTCACCAGCCCCTTGATGCCGGTCGAGCCGTCGTCGGTGCACAGGATCAGCTCGTCGCAGACGCGCTCGAACTTGTCCTTCCAGAAGACCAGCGCTTCGGTTCGGAAGCCGAGGATCCCGATGACGTAGGCGCCGCTCTCCTTGTAGGCCCGCGCCTGCGGGAACACCGGCGCCACGCCGAGCCCGCCGCCGACGCACACCACCTTCTTCGCGCCCCCGATGATGCTGGGCTTGCCCATCGGCCCCGCCATCGCGAGGAGCCGCGTGCCTACCTGGCACGAGCGTTGCATCTCGCGGGTCGTTTTGCCCACCGCCTGGACGACGAGCGTGATCGTGCCCCGCTGGCGTTCGAAGTCCGCTATTGTCAATGGGATGCGCTCGCTGCGATCGTGCAGCATCACGAGGACGAATTGTCCCGGTCGCGCGGCCCGGGCCATGAGCGGGTGCCGCACCTCGAGCATGTACGTGACATCGGAGTAGTCCTCCCGTGTCACGATTTCGAGCCGACCCGATGTCTCGCCGGTCATCGCGTTCCAGCCTCCTTGGCAGGCCGAGAATGCCGAGCGGACCAGTGAAGCTGCCGGGCGCCTGGAGCGCCCTCCGCTGCGAGCTCTCTCTGCATAATTGGTACCGGAGGCTCTCTCCCTGCAAGGTGCCGCCCTTGCTCCTCGCCTCCACCCCGCTGGGTGTCAATCCTCGGCGAACCCGGGACAGCCTAGACCCCCGGCGCCCTCCCGGATACGTTACCGTTGGGAGGGTCATGAGCATCGAGAACACGTTAAGGACCGAGCGGGAATCGCTCGAAGCCGTCGTCATCCGGTTCGCCGGCGATTCGGGCGACGGCATGCAGGTCACCGGCTCACGGTTCACCGTGGAGACGGCGCTGGCGAGAAACGACCTCGCCACGTTCCCCGATTTCCCCGCCGAGATCCGCGCCCCGGCCGGCACCACCTTCGGCGTCTCGGCCTTTCAGATCCACTTCGGCTCGATCGACGTCACTACCGCCGGCGACGAGCTGGACGTACTGGTCGCGATGAATCCGGCGGCGCTCGCGGTCAACTGGCGCGACCTCAAGGTGGGCGGCCTGATCGTCGCCGACTCCAGCGCGTTCAGCGAGCGTAATCTGGCCAAGGCGGGCTTCACGGCGAACCCGCTCGCCGACAGCACGCTCGCGCCCTACCGGCTGCTCCAGTTCGACATCGCCAAGCTCACGCGGGAGGCGGTGAAGGGACACGGCCTCTCGAACAAGGACGCGCTCCGCTGCCGGAACATGTGGGCCCTCGGCTTGATGCTGTGGATGTACGGCCGCGACCGCCAGGCCACGATCGAGTCCCTCACCAAGAAGTTCTCCAAGCGGCCGGAGATCGCGCGCGCCAACATCGCCGCGCTGAACGCCGGCCATGCCTTCGGCGAGACGGCCGAGGTGGCCGACAGCCTCCAGGCCTACACCATCCCGAAGGCGGATGTCCAGCCGGGCGTGTATCGCACGGTGAGCGGTACCGAGGCCGTCGCGTGGGGCCTCATCGCGGGAGCGCGCGCGGCCGGCATCGCCAAGGTTATGCTCGGCGCCTACCCGATCACGCCGGCCTCCGGGCTCCTCCACATCCTCGCGGGGCTCAAGCACCACGGCGTCATCACCTTCCAGGCCGAAGACGAGATCGCCGCGATCTGCGCCGCGATCGGCGCGTCGTACGCGGGGGCCCTCGGCGTGACGTTGAGCTCGGGCCCCGGCATCGCGCTCAAGACCGAAGCCATCGGCCTCGCCATCGCGACCGAGCTGCCGCTCGTCATCGTGAATTCGCAGCGCGCCGGCCCGTCCACCGGCCTACCGACCAAGACGGAGCAGTCGGACCTCTATCAGGCGGTGTACGGCCGCAACGGCGATGCGCCGCTCCCCGTTCTCGCGGCGGCCAGCCCCGGCGACGGCTTCGAGGTCGCGATCGAGGCGGTTAGGCTCGCCACGAAGTATATGACGCCCGTCATGCTCCTCACCGACGGCTACCTTGCCAATGCCGCCGAGCCGTGGCCCGTCCCCGACGTCGCGTCGTTGCCGGCGTTCCCGGTCACGTATCGCACCGATCCCGGGGGCTTCCATCCGTTCGTCCGCGATCCGGTGACGCTCGCGCGGGCGTGGGCGCTGCCCGGCACGCCGGGCCTCGAGCATCGCATCGGCGGTCTCGAGAAGAGCTACGACTCGGGCCACATCTCCTACGACGCGGACAACCACCAGCAGATGACCGACGTCCGGGCCGCGAAGATCGCCGGCATCGCGAACGACATCCCACTCCAGCCGGTCGCGCTCGGTGAGGACCACGGCACGATCGCGGTGGTGGGATGGGGATCCACGTACGGCGCCATCCGCCAGGCGGTGCGCCAGCTGCGCGAGGATGGCGCGGCGGTGTCGCACATCCATATCCGCTATCTTGCCCCCTTCCCGAAGAACCTGGGCGATCTGCTCCGCCGCTTCGACCAGGTCCTGGTGCCGGAGATGAACACCGGCCAGCTGGTCACGATGCTGCGGGCGGCTTACCTGCTGCCGGCCGAGGGGTTGAACAAGGTGAACGGCAAGCCGTTCAAGATCGGCGAGATCGCGGACGCGATTCGCGCCCGCCTGGGGACCTGAGATGACGACCACCGCTCCCGCCGCCCCGCTCGCGCCCGAGGACTTCACCTCGGACCAGGAAGTCCGCTGGTGCCCCGGGTGCGGTGACTACGCCATCCTCAAGGCCTTCTACAAAGTGCTGGCCGACCTCGGCGCCAAGCGCGAGAGCACCGTCTGCGTCTCGGGCATCGGCTGTTCGTCTCGGTTCCCGTATTACCTCTCTACCTACGGCTTCCACACCATCCACGGCCGCGCGCCGGCCATCGCCACCGGCGTGAAGCTGGCGAACCCCGACCTCGACGTCTGGGTCATCACCGGGGACGGCGACGGGCTCTCGATCGGCGGCAACCACATGCTGCACGTGCTGCGCCGGAACGTGAACCTCCAGATCGTCCTCTTCAACAACGAGATCTACGGGCTCACCAAGGGCCAGTACTCGCCCACGTCGCGGCGCGGCACCCGCTCGCCCTCCACGCCGATGGGCTCCATCGAGGCCCCCGTCTCGCCCGGCGCGTTCGCCCTCGGCGCGGGCGCAAGGTTCGTCGCGCGCGCCATCGACACCCAGCAGCCGCAGCTCGTGGAGGTGCTGAAGCGCGCGCACGCCCACCAGGGCGCGTCGTTCGTCGAGGTGTTCCAGAACTGCGTCGTCTTCAACGACGCCGTCTTCGAAGAGTTCACCGACAAGAGCGTCGCGCCCGATGCCCAGCTCCACGTCGAGCACGGCAAGCCGCTCGTGTTCGGGAAGGACAAGAACCTCGGCTTGCGCCTCAAGCCGCAGGCGCTGGAGCTGGAAGTCGCGAAGATCGGCGAGAACGGCGTGACGGAGCGCGACATCTTCGTCCACGACGAGACGAGCCCTGTACTGGCGTCGTTGCTCGTCTCGTTGCAGCCTCCACGCTTCCCAGTGGCACTGGGCGTCATCTACTGCAGTCCCGCGTCGTCGTACGAGGCCGATGTCTACGCGCAGCTCGCCGCGGCGGGCGCGTGGAAGGGCGACGCGAAGATAGACGCTCTGCTTCGCTCCGACCGCACTTGGACGGTCATGGGGTGATTGACGCCGTACGGCTCACCTAGTATCTGCACTTTCTCCTCTTCACTCGAGAATCGACCCATGAATCCTCTCGCGCGCTCGTACTGCGTCTTCTCCACCTCGCTCCCGGCGCTCGCCGTGTGCGCGGCCCTCGCCGTTCCGACCACCGCCCTAGCCCAGGCCGCGCGTCCCGCGGAAAGCGCGGGGCTCCTGGCGGCCCCCGTCGCCTCGCGACGAACCCACGTCGACACGATCCACGGCTACGTCCGCCGCGACAACTACTTCTGGCTGCGCGACAAGACCAACCCCGACGTGATCGCGTACCTCAACGCCGAGAACGCCTACGCCGACCAGCTCCTCGCGCCCATGCAGCCGCTGCGCGACACGCTGTTCGCGGAGATGCTCCGGCGGATCAAGCAGACCGATCTCTCCGTGCCGTACCGTGAGGGAGACTACTTCTATTACAGCCGCACCGAGGAAGGGAAGCAGTACCCGATCTACTGCCGGAAGCGCGGATCGCTCGACGCCCCGGAGGAGATCCTGCTCGACCTCAACCAGCTGGCGGTTGGCCAGGTCTTCATGGGGCTCGCCGCGTTCGACGTGAGCGACGACGGCAACCTGCTCGCCTACTCCCTCGACACGACCGGTTTCCGCCAGTACGCGTTGCACGTCAAGGACCTGCGCACCGGCCGCGACCTCCCCGACCGCGCCTACCGCACCGGCTCCGTGGCGTGGGCCGCGGACAATCGTACTCTCTTCTACACCATCGAGGATGCCGCCAAGCGGCATTACCGCCTATACCGGCACGGGCTCGGTGCGACCACCGACGACCTGGTGTACGAGGAGACGGACGAACGGTTCAGGGTGGGCGTCTCGCGCACCAGGAGCGGCGCTTACCTGGTGATGGACGTCGGCAGCCACACCACGTCCGAAGTGCGCTACCTGTCCGCCGACCGGCCTTTATGGAAGAGTGGCGGCTGATCTCGCCCCGGCGGCAGGACCGCGAGTACGACGTCGGCCACCACGGGGACCGCTTCTACATCCACGTCAACGACACCGGGCGGAACTACCGCCTGGTCTTGGGCCCCCGAGAGCGACCCGCGCGAGGAGAACTGGCACGAGATCGTTCCACACCGCCCCGACGTAATGCTCGAGGGGATGGACTTCTTCGCCGATCATTACGTGCTCTACGAGCGGCAGAGCGGTCTCCAGCGGATGCGGATCACGGACCTTCGAAGCGGCGGGGCGCACTACATCAGCTTTCCCGAGCCGGTCTACACGGCGTCCGGCTCCGCCAACCGGCAGTGGAACACGACCGTGTTCCGCTTCAACTACCAGTCGTTCATCACGCCCGGCTCGGTCTACGACTACGACATGAACTCGCGCCGGCGCACCCTCCTCAAGCAGACCGAAGTGCTGGGCGGCTACGACCCGCGGCAGTACGGGTCGGAGCGGGTCTTCGCGACCGCCTCCGACGGCGCGCGGATCCCGATCTCGGTCGTCTATCGCCGCGGCCTGCGGCGCGACGGCCGCGCCCCCATGCTCTTGAACGGGTACGGCTCGTACGGCTCGTCGTCCAACGTCACGTTCAACTCCAACCGACTGAGCTTGCTCGACCGCGGCATGGTCTTCGCCATCGCGCACATCAGGGGCGGCGGCGAGATGGGCAAGGCGTGGCACGACGACGGCCGGATGATGCACAAGCTGAACACCTTCACCGATTTCATCGCGTCGGCCGAGTATCTGATCGGGCAGCGCTTCACTTCGCGCGAGCGGCTGGTCATTCAGGGCGGGAGCGCGGGCGGCCTGCTGATGGGCGCGGTGACCAACCTGAGGCCCGATCTCTTCCACGCGGTGGTCGCCAACGTGCCGTTCGTGGACGTGATCAACACCATGCTCGACACCTCACTGCCGCTCACCGTCGGCGAATTCGAGGAGTGGGGCAACCCGCGCATCCAGGCCGAGTACGACTACATGATGACGTACTCGCCGTACGACAACCTCGCGGCGCGCGACTATCCCGCGATGCTGGTCACGACGTCGCTCAACGACAGCCAGGTCCTCTTCCACGAGCCCACCAAGTACGTCGCGCGGATGCGCTCGACGAGGACCGATGGCAACCCCCTCATCTTCACGGTGAACATGGGGGCGGGGCACGGCGGGGCGTCCGGGCGCTACGACCGGCTGCGCGAGATCGCGCGGGACTACGCCTTCATGCTCTGGGAGGTCGGGAGGCGGAACTAGGGGTTTCTGACGCGCGCTTGCCAGCGAGGCTTTCCCGCCGTCGGGAGAGTCCAGCCAGAACGCGATCACGAACAACGGGCTGATCTTCGTTCGCTGCTATCTCTGACGCGCGGCCGCGGCCCGGAAACGCGAAGCCCCGCCGGTCATTGACGACGGCGGGGCTTCGTCGCGGCTCCATGCGCCGGACAGGAGTCGAACCTGCGACCTCCAGCTCCGGAGGCTGGCGCTCTATCCAGCTGAGCTACCGGCGCAAATGAGACCGGGAATCGGGAATGGGGAATCGGGGACGATTGCCGACTCCCGATTCCCGGTCTGCAGTCGGGGTGGGCAGGTTTGAACCGCCGACCTCTCGGAGACCAATACTAGCCGCTGAGCTGGAAACCGCGCAACGGCGTGGCTTCCTGTGCGACTCTTCAACATCGCAGAGCCCCGAAGCGCCACCGAAGCGCATCACGAACAGCAATCCGAAGAGCAATCGAGCCGGGCGGTTGCGTGCGCGCGAGTGGCTCTGTTGCGGTCTAATGTCCCCGGTGCCCCAATCCAAGCTCGCCGGACCGCTAAGACGGCAAAGCCCGGACCGGAATGCACCGAGCGTGATTCGCGCCGCGGAATCGACTTGGGCGATGGCGCGCCGCACTGCCGGACCATACAGAGTGTTTGAACTCGGGATTCACGGATCCGCGCCGTGTTGACAGAATCGCATCCGTGCATTACCTCGAATCAGAGGCCATCGGGCCCAAGTTCATCTTCTTCCCCGGCGGGACGGCCTTTGCACAGCAGCCCGGTTGTCGACGCGACCGCGTGGTGCACGCGCTGGATGTCCGATTCCACGCCGGGCGCATTCCCCTTGGCATCGGCT
>JAUYOW010000075.1 GCA_030697825.1 Gemmatimonadales bacterium
ACACCGCAATCGAAACCATGACACGCTCACCTGCCGAGCGGCCGCGGTCCAGCGGTCCCGCTTGGCGCGAAAGCTATCGCCGCTGGGCCGCTGCCGGGGGCGGGGGCGGGGGCGGGGGCGCGCGCTGGGCCGCCACCTCGGCGGCGGTCAATCCGGACGGCCGAAACCCCGAATCCCTCAAGGCGATCTGGCCCTGGCGCGCATAGTTCATGGATTCGCCGAGGATCCGCGCCGATTCTCCCGGCGCGTGGAAACCGGTCGAGTTCTCAGCCTCGACAAAGTCGAGCATGAACTGGGCCCGGCGCTGGAGGGCGCGCGGGGTGGCCAGATCGGCGTCGGTGCGGCCGGAGGCACGGGCGGCGCGAAGGTCGGCTATCAAGCCGACCAGCGCGTCCATAGCCTGGTTGCGCAGGCGAAAAGTGCGCTCCTGGATGGCTTCCACCCGCGCGCGCAGCTCTTCCTCCGGGAAACGATGGCAGGTCTGGCAGGCGCGACTGATGTTGAGCAGCGGGCTGCGGACGTGATGATCCGAGATCTTCTGGGCCCCCACCCGCATGTAGGGCATGTGACAGTCGGCGCAGGCTACTCCCGAGCGCGCGTGGATGCCCTGGTTCCACAGCTCGAACTCGGGGTGCTGGGCCTTCAGCACCTGTGCGCCGGACTCCGCGTGCACCCAGTCGCGGTGGCCGACGGAGTCGTAGTAAGAGATGATGCTGTCCACCACGAGGCCGCGCGCCCACGGGTAGACGAGGCGCTTCTCCGGACCGCGGAAGTAGTACTCCACGTGGCACTGCCCGCAGACGAAAGTTCGCATCTCCTGCCGGGTGGCCGCGGTGTTGACGTCGTAGTCCCTCACCCCGCGCGACGCCATCAGCGCGCGCATCCCCTCGATGAACGCCGGCCGGGTGATCCGAAGCTGCATGGTAGCCGGCTCGTGACAGTCGATGCACGCTACCGGGTGAGTGACGTGCCGGCGCGCTTCCAGGTACGGCATCTGGTTCATCCGGTCGAAGCCGGCGAACAGGTCTCCGCCGCCCAGCCGACGGTACGGCATCACGATCGACGCGTGGCACTGGAGGCAGGTCCCCGGCTGCCTGACGACCTGCTGGCGCTGGGTGAACGACTGGTCATCCAGCATGAAGGCGTGGCCGCGCTCCTCCCGGAAGTCCACCGCGAAGGCGTACCCCGCCCACATGGTGCGCAGGCGCGGGTCCTGGTCGAGCCGCGACTGCGACACGACGGACCTGGGGTCGACCGCGGTGGGCACGCGCGGCATCGCCTCGCTCCCGCCGAAGCGGGTGCGCACTTGGTCCACCGTCCGCTTGTAGGCGTCGTACTGGAGCGGGAAGTTCTCACCCCATATGGCGGGATCCTCGGTGCTGTCGGTCAGCGCGACGACCCGGAAGAAGGGGTTCCGCGCCTCCTGTTTGCGCTCGAAGATGTTGATGAGCAGCGCGGCGCCGCCGGCCGCGGCGCCTGCCGCCACCAGCGCGATGAGGACCCAAGGCGCGACCCGGCCGCGCTCGCCCAGCCGCGTCACAGGTGACCGACCGTACGGTGACAGTTGATGCACGAGATCTCCCTCTCCGGACTGTGCGGACCCTCGATCGCGACGACGATGTCCTGATGGCATTCGCGGCAGCGGCGCTCGGTGACGGCCCGGTTCCGCGGCTTGATGCGGAGCGGCTCGGGGAACCGGCCCGACGTGAAGGCGAAAGAGTGCCAGAAGCCGTTGGAAGCCTTGGTGACGTACTTGCCGACGAAGTTGGATGGCGTGTGGCAGTCGTTGCAGGCGGCGACCGCGCGGTGGCTGGCCTTGAGCCATCCCGCGTATTGCTCGCCCATGATGTGGCAGTTGGCGCACGCGGCGGGATCGTGGCCGAGGTACGAGGCGCCCTTGGCGTATACGAAAGTGTAGCCGCCGGTGCCCACGGCGAGACCGAAGGTGCCGGCCAACGCCAGTTTCGCGGTCGTGCTGCCGGCGATCCGCCGCAAGAGCTCGATCATCTCCGCGGTCAATCTACGACGGGGCGGCGTGGCGGCAACCGGCCCGTCGGTATCGCTCCTCAGCGCCGCGCTGGCTCGCGCGCGACACCAGCGAGCGCACGGTACGACAGCAGGCGCTCGCGGTCTATCGAAAGGCGGATGTCGGCGGGCGGGCGGAGTTGTCGGCGTTCTTCCTCGAGGGACTGTTCCCCCCGGGCCCCGGCGCGGCGGGCGTCCCGTAGCGGGACCCTAGTGCGCGGCTGCGGCCAGCTGCTGCACGACCGTGGCCGCGAGCACCCGCACCATCTGCGCGAAGATCTTGGCGACATCCTGGGCCGCCAGGCCCACCAACACCGCCCGTCGGCCCACGGGCAGCGCGAAGCGGCTGGTGAGCGCCTGCGCCGCGTTCACCGCCTGCTGCGCCGTGTCCGCCGCGCTCACTAGCGCGATGCCCAGGCGCGCTTCGTACGCTTGCGCCGGCCGGCCGCCCTCTTGCGCGGGCGCGGGCGGGAGGAACCGCGCGACGACCCGCGCGTAGAGCGCCGGCTCGGCGTTCTCGGCGGAGAGGAGGCGCGCGGCGGCC
>JAUYOW010000076.1 GCA_030697825.1 Gemmatimonadales bacterium
AACGGCTGCCCGCGCGACACCGATGCCGACGGCGTGGCCGACAACCTCGACCGCTGCCCCAACACGACGGCCAACACCCGCGTGGATGCCAACGGCTGCCCGGTGATTCCCGATACGGACAACGACGGGGTCCCGGATAACCGTGACCGCTGCGCCAACTCGCCCGTGGGCCGGCCGGTGGATTCCGTCGGCTGCTCGTTGATCCAGCTGCCCGCAAGTGAGGCCGATCAGATGGTCCTGCGCGTGCAGTTCCGTACCAACACCTCCACGCTGCTGCCGCAATCCCTGCCGCTCCTCGACAGCGTCGCGGTCGCCATCGTCGCGACCGGGGGCTCGCGGTGGGAGGTGCAAGGCCACACCGACAGCCGCGGTTCGGCCGAGCTCAACCGGCGCCTCGGGCAGGCCCGCGCGCAGACGGTGGCGGACTACCTCATCAGCAAGGGTGTGCCGGGCGGCAGCATGACCGCCACCGGCTTCGGTCCGGATCGCCCGGTGCAGACCAACGAAACGCTCGCAGGCCGCGCGGCGAACCGGCGCGTACAGCTCAGGCGCATTCCCCCGCCCCCAACCGGCCCGCCGGTGCCGTAGCGCGATCCCCAGAGGTTAGCGCGCTGACCGCGGGAGTCGGAGAAGTTCTGGCTCCCGCGCTCGCGCCGGGGCCAGCTCCGGCCCCGCCGCCCCCGCCTCCCACGGGGGTGACCCCCAAAGCGACGGAGGCCACGTCATGGAAAAGCCGCAGATGTTCGGCACCCGGATCTTCGTTCCGCTGGAGTTGCGGGAGCAGATGGTGGAGCTGCTGAACCAGCAGCTCGCCGACACGTTCGATCTGTACAGCCAGGTCAAGCAGGCGCACTGGAACGTCAAGGGCCCGCAGTTCTACCCGCTTCACTTGCTGTTCGACGATCTCGCGGAAAAGCTCGTGGAGTACGTCGACACGATCGCCGAGCGGGTGACGGCCATCGGAGGCACCGCGAGGGGCACCGTGCGGATGGCGGCCGGCGCGTCACGTCTGCCCGAGCTGCCGACCGGGACCCTCAACGGCATGTCGTGCGTCGAGGCGCTCGCCGTTCGCTATGCCACGGCGACCACGACGACCCGCGCGGCCATTGAAACCGCCGCGACGAGCGGGGCTGCCGACACGGCCGACCTGCTCACGGAGATGTCGAGGGGGCTGGACAAGGCGCTCTGGTTCCTGGAGTGGACCCACCTCCAGGCCTAGCCGGCGTCTCCTGGTGGGAAGGCCCGCGAAGCGGAGAACCCGCGGCGGCGTTGACACCCAGGGAGGCCGCGCCTACCTTTTGCCCGGACAAGCAAGCAGGAGCCTGGCGGCTCCTCACCCTCCGGCCCCCGCACTGTGGGTGGCGGATCCGGGTCCCGGCAATGAGGACGCTCCCGCGTGGCGCGGGCGCGGTCATTTCACGGACTCCGGAGGCGTCGGAGTCCGCTTTGTTTTGGTGTCCCTAGCTGGAGGCGAGCCCCATTCTAGAAAGACCGCAGCTCGATCAAAAAAACCGTTTGCGCGTCAACCGCATGATCCGCATCAGCCCGGTCCGGGTAATCGCTCCGGACGGGGCGCAGCTCGGGATCATCACGGTGGACGAAGCCATCGCGGCGGCCGAAGCGCGAGGGCTCGACCTGGTTGAAGTGGCGCCCACGGCGCGCCCCCCGGTCTGCCGCATCATGGACTTCGGGAAGTTCAAGTTCGAGCAGGCGAAGGCCGATCGGGCCGCGAAGAAGAAACAGCACGCGATCCAGCTCAAGGAGATCAAGTTCCGGCCGGGCATAGACGAGCACGACTTCGAGTTCAAGTGCCGTCACGCGAAGGAGTTCCTGGCCGAGGGCAACAAGGTGAAGGTCACGATGATGTTCCGGGGCCGCCAGATGGCGCACCCCGAGCTGGGGCGGAAGGTGCTCGACCGGGTCGCCGAATTCCTGGGCGACATCGGCAAGGTCGAGCAGGACGCCAAGCTCGAGGGCCGGAACATGACGATGCTGTTGACGCCGAGATAGGGAGCGACGGGTGAAGAAGAAGACGAAAAAGGCCGCGGCGAAGCGTTTCAAGCTGACCGGAAGAGGGAAGGTCCGGCGCCGCCATGCCTTCAAGAGCCACATCCTGACCAAGAAGACGGCCAAACGGAAGCGCCATCTCAGGAAGGCGACCGTGGCCTCGCACGCAGACGAGCGGCGGCTGAAGCAGCTGCTGTCGACCTAGGAGACGACCATGCCACGCGTCAAGAGCAACGTGGTGCGCCTCAAGCGCAAGAACAAGATCATGAAGGAGGCCCGCGGCGCCCGCGGCGGGCGCTCCAAGCTGTGGAAGGCCGCCAAGGAAACCGTCGAGCGCGGATGGGCCTACGCCTACCGGGACCGGCGCCAGAAGAAGCGGCAGTTCCGGCGGCTTTGGATCACGCGGATCAACGCCGCGGCCCGGCAGAACGACCTCTCGTACAACCAGCTGATGAACGGCCTCAAGAAGGCCGGCGTCGAGATCAACCGGAAGGTGATGGCGGACCTGGCCGTTCGCGACGCGGATGCGTTCACCAAGCTCGCGGAGCTGGCGAAGAGCCAGAACTGACAGGTGAGCGGCGCGTCGGCTGACCCGGTCGCCGCGCTCGCCGCACTCAGGGCGGAGGCGGAGTCGAGCATTCGGTCCGCCCCGGGGCGCGAGGCGCTGCGGCAGCTCAAGACGGAGTTCTTGGGCCGCAAGGCGGGACGTGTGACCGCCATCCTCAAAACGCTGCCTTCGCTGGATCCCGACACGCGCCGCATAGTCGGCCAGGCGGCGAACGAAGCCAAGACAGCGCTCGAGCAGCTGCTGGAGCAGGCGGAAGCGGCTCTCGCGTCCCGCGAGGGCGGGGCCGCCGGCCTCGACCTTACCATGCCCGCCCGCGCCCAATGGCGCGGCGCCATCCATCCCGTCACCCTCGTCATAGACGAGATCTGCGCCATCTTCGCCGAGCTCGGCTTCGCCCGCTACGTGGGGCCCGAAGCGGAGACCGAGCGCAACAACTTCACCGCGCTCAATTTCCCGCCCGACCATCCGGCGCTCGACCTGCACGACACGTTCTATCTGGGCGAGGGACGGCTGCTGCGCACCCACACCTCGCCGCTCCAGATCCGCGTCATGGAGAGCTACCAGCCGCCCATCCGGGTGACGATGCCGGGGATGTGCTACCGCAAGGACCCCTACGACGCGTCACACGCGCCCGCCTTCTCGCAGGTGGAGGCGCTCGCGGTGGACGAAGGCATCACCTTCGTCGACCTCAAGGCGTCGCTCTCGTACTTCGCCAGGCGCTTCTTCGGCCCCCAGACGCGGGTGCGCTTCCGGCCGTCGTTCTTCCCCTTCACCGAGCCCTCGGCGGACATGGAAGTCGAATGCCTGATCTGCCACGGCTCCGGCTGCCCGGCCTGCAAGAACACCGGGTGGATGGAGATCCTCGGCTCGGGCATGGTCGATCCGAACGTATTCGTCAACGTCGGCTTGGATCCGGAGCGGTACACGGGGTGGGCGTTCGGCATGGGTCCGCACCGGATGGCGCTGCTCCGCTACGGCATCCCGGACATCCGGATGCTGTTCGACGCCGACGTGCGTCTGCACGACCAGTTCGTGGACCCGGTATGAACGTCTCGCTGCGCTGGCTCGAGGAGTTGCTGGGCACGAGCCTCGACCCGGTCGAGACCCGCGACCGGCTCCTCATGCTCGGCGCGGGCGTCGAGGCGATGGAGCCGTTGCACCACGACCTGGCCGAGGTCGTGATCGGCGAGGTGCTGGAGGTGCGCAAGCACCCCAACGCCGACCGCCTCACGCTCTGCGAGGTGAACGCCGGCGCCGAGGTGAAGCACGTCGTGTGCGGTGCGACTAACGTGACCGCGGGAAAGAAATACCCGTTCGCGGCGGTAGGCACGACGCTCCCCGGAGGCCTGCCGCTGGAGCGGCGCAAGATCCGTGGAGAGGTCTCCGAGGGGATGCTGTGCTCGGCGAAAGAGCTGGGGCTGGGGGAGGACGGCGACGGCATCCTCGAGCTGGACACGGCCGCGACGCCGGGCACGCGACTCCTCGACGCGCTCCCGCTCGCGGACACGCGGTTCGTGCTGGAGATCACGCCGAACCGCCCCGACCAGCTGTCTCACGAGGGCATCGCGAGGGACCTGGGCGCGGTCCTGAAGCGGCCGGTGAAGCTTGCACCGGTCACCGGGGCGCCGTCAGTGCCGCGCGCGGCCCGCGTCACCGGCGCCGGGGAGACCGCGGGCGTCCGTATCGTCATCGAGGACGCCGGCGGCTGCCCGCGGTACACGGCGGCGGTGATCCGCGGCGTGAAGGTCGGACCCTCGCCCGCGTGGCTCCAGGACCGCCTGCGCGCCATCGGCGCGCGGCCCATCAACAACGTCGTGGACGCCACCAACCTGCTGCTGTTCGAGAACGGCCAGCCGCTCCACGCCTTCGACCTCACCAAGGTGCGCGGGCCGGCGATCGTCGTGCGCCGCGCCAGGCCGGGCGAGACGATCGTCACGCTGGACGGGCAGACCCGCGCGCTCACGCCCGAGATGACCGTCATCGCCGACGCCCAGCGCGCCACCGCCATCGCCGGCGTGATGGGCGGCGCGGAGAGTGAGGTCGCGGCGGAAACGACGGACCTCCTGCTCGAGTGCGCCTACTTCGATCCCACCCGCACCCGCCTCACCCGGCGCGCCCTGGGCCTCAACACCGAGGCGAGCTACCGGTTCGAGCGGGGCGTGGACCATGATGCCACGCCGCAGAGGCTCGGCCGCGCCGTGGAGCTGATAGTCGCCGTCGCGGGCGGCCGGGTGGACGGAACGCCGGTGGACCTGTATCCCGCGACCATCGCGCCCACCACGGTGTTCGTGCGGGACGCGCGGATAGCGCACGTCCTCGGGGTGGAGATCGCGAGGGCGGAGGTGGAGCGGGTGCTCACGGCGCTCGGGTGCGTCGTCGGTCCGAAGGACGACCGCCTCGCGGTGCAGGTGCCCGCATGCCGGCCCGACCTCACCCGCGAGATAGACATCATCGAGGAGGTCGCACGCGTTGTCGGCTACGACCGGTTCCCGGACGATCTCCGGCCGTTCCGCCCGGGCACGGTCCCCGACGCGCCTGCCGAGCGGCTCGCCGACCGGCTCCGCCGGGTACTGGTGGGCCTCGGGCTTCACGAGGCGCTCACCTCATCGCTGGGCCCCAAGCTAGACGATACGCAGCCGGAGGTCGTGAACCCGCTGAGCCAGGACGAGGCGTATCTACGCTCGGCGCTGCTGCCGGGGCTGGTTCGTCGGGTCGAGTACAACTGGCGGCAGATGCAGCGCAACGTGCGGCTGCTCGAGACCGGTCACGTCTTCGCGAATCGCGAGGGCGAACTGCCGGACGAGCAGATCCGCGTCGCCGCGGTCGTGACGGGAGCGCGGCGACCGCCGCACTGGGGCGAGCCCGAGCCGCCGGACTTCGATCTCTTCGACGTGAAGGCGCTGCTCGAGGCGACGGCGCGGGTAGCGCATCCCGGCGCGACTGTCGCGGCCGAGGGCGGTGAGCTGGTGGTGCGCGAGGCGGGAGGCGCGGTAGTGGGTGGCGCGCGGGAGCTGGAGGCGGATCGTCCCGCGTGGGCCGCGCGGGTGTACGGGTTCGAGCTGGCGGTCGAGGTGGCCGAGGCCGCGCGACTGCGCGCGGCGCCGCTGCCGAGGTCGCCGGCGGTGGAGCGCGACGTCGCGCTGGTGCTGCCCGAGACGATGGCGGCCGCGGATGTCGAGGCGACGCTGCGCGCGGGGGCGGGGAAGCTGCTGGAGCGCCTCTGGCCCTTCGACGAGTATCGCGGTGCGCCGCTTGCGGCCGGCACGCGGGGCGTCGCCTGGCGTCTGGTGTTCCGTGAAGAGGGTGGTACGTTGCGTGAGGCGGAAGTGGACGAGTCGCTCACGCGGGCCCTCAAGCAGGTGGAGCAACGGCATGGCGTCCGGCGTCGAGAGGCCTGAGCTAGACGCGCTCCGCGAGCTCGAGGAGGTGCTGCGCCTCCTCGAGTCCGAGCTCGCCGGCTGGCGCCGGCGCGCCCTCGCGGCCGAGTCCAGGGTCGCCGATTTCCAGCGTGCCCAGGCGCGGGGCGAGGAGATCCCCTCGAAGCTGAAGGAGCTGGAGGACGAGAACCGCGGCCTCGAGCAGCGGGTCGTGATCGCGCGGACCCGCGTCGCGGAGATGCTGGACCGCCTGCGGTTCCTGGAGCAACAGAGTGGAAACGGGGGATCGGACCGATGAAGAAGAACGCCGTGCGGGTCACGATCGTGGACGAGGACTACACGGTCCGCTCGGAGCTCGACCCCGAGTACACGCGCGAGGTCGCAGCTTACGTGGACGGCGCGATCCGGCGGGTCCTCCAGGCGGGGCCGATGGTCGAGAGCCACAAGGCTGCGATCCTCGCGGCGCTGGCGCTCACGGACGAGTTGTTCCAATCGCGGAAGCAGCAGCAGGAGCTGGCGGGCCGGCTCCGGCAGATGTCGGCGGATCTGGCCCGGTTGCTCCCGCCGCAGAAGAGGCAGAGCGTAGGCGCGTAACCGGCAGTCGTCAGTCAGCGGTCCGGTCTGACCCCTACTGACGATCACCGTACGCTGAGCACCGTCAGGTCAGCGGCGGGTAGCGCCTGGGCACTACCCAGCGGCGGCCAGCCTTGTCACATCTGCCCTCTCCATCGTACCTTAGCCCTTCCTTACTTCGTTCTCGACCATCACTCAGGGCGGCTCGCCGCCGGAGTGACTTATGACAATCGAGCTTCTTCTCGCCGCCCTCGGCGTCGCTGCCGTGGCCGGGCCGGCGTTGTTCTTCGTAGGACGATGGGCTGAGCGGCGGGCGGCGGCGCGCGCCCGAGCTTCCGCGTTGTCCGTTGCCGACCGCATCCTCGAGGACGCCCGGCGAGACGCCGAAGCGTTCCGGGCCTCCCTCCTCGTTTCCGGCAAGGACGAACTCGCCAAGGCGCGGGAAGCGCTCGAAACGGAGCTCGGCCGGCGCCGCGAGGAGCTCACCCGGCTCGAACGCCGCCTCGATGACCGCGAACAGCAGCTGGAGCGCAAGTTCCAACTCGTCGAAGGTCGCGAACGCGAGCTGGAGAAGCGGGTCTCCGACGTGGCTAACCTCGAGCAGCGGGTCGCCGCGCAGGAGACCGAGCTCCGCACTATCGTGGTGGATCAGCGCCGGCGGCTGGAAGCCGTCGCGGGCCTCACGGCCTCGGAGGCCAAGCGGGAGCTGGTCCGCGAGATCGAGAGCGAGGCCAAGGCGGAGGCCGCCGCGCTCGTCCGCAACCTCAAGGACCAGGCCAAGCGCGAGGCCGACCGCGAGGCCAAGATGATCCTCGCCCTCGCCATCCAGCGCATCGCCGCGGACCACACCGCGGAGACGACGGTCGCCACCGTCACGCTTCCCTCCGACGAGATGAAGGGCCGCATCATCGGCCGCGAAGGGCGGAACATCCGTGCCTTCGAGGCCGCTACCGGCGTGGATGTGGTGATCGACGACACTCCCGACGCCGTCACCGTATCATCGTTCGACCCGGTGAGGAGAGAAGTGGCGCGCCTGGCGCTCGAGCGGCTCATCGCCGACGGCCGCATCCATCCCGGCCGCATCGAAGAGCTAGTGAAGAAGGCCCAGGCGGACGTGGACCAGCAGATCCAGGAGGCCGGCGAGCAGGCTGCCTACGAGGTGGGCGTGCACGGCCTGCACCCGGAGCTGATCAAGCTCGTCGGGCGGATGAAGTTCCGCACTTCGTACGGCCAGAACCTCCTCAAGCACGTGAAGGAGGTCTGCTGGATCGCCGGCATCATGGCCAACGAGCTCAAGCTCGATGCCGCCACGACCAAGCGCGGCGCGCTCCTCCACGACATTGGGAAGGTGATGACGCACGAGCACGAGGGGACCCACGTCCAGCTCGGCGTGGAGCAGGCGACCAAGTACGGAGAGAACGCGACGGTCATCAACTGCATCGCCGCGCACCACGACGACGTGCCTCACGAGTCGGCGATCTCGGTGATCGTCCAGGCCGCCGACGCGGTGTCGGGCTCGCGGCCCGGCGCGCGGCACGAGGCCTTCGAGAGCTACGTGAAGCGACTGACCAGGCTGGAAGAGATCTCGAACGGCTTCCCCGGCGTCGAGAAGTCGTTCGCGATCCAGGCCGGCCGAGAGATCCGGGTGATGGTGACGCCCGACGCCGTGGACGACGGGAAGGCGGCCGAACTCTCGGAAGCTATCGCGCGCAAGATCGAGAACGAGTTGCAGTATCCGGGGCAGATCAAGGTCGTGGTCATCCGCGAGACTCGCGCCATCGATTACGCCAAGTGACCTGATGGTGAGACAGGTGACGTGATGGGTGATAGGTATAAGTGATGAGCGAGACGAGATAAGCGATGGGGGAGCGGTGAGCGCCACGATCATCGACGGGAACGCCATCGGGAAAGCCATCCGCGAAGAGCTTCGGGCGGAGGTCGCGGAACTCGCGTCGCGGGGCGTCGTGCCGGGACTCACGGTCGTGATCGTCGGCGAGGATCCGGCGAGCCAGGTGTACGTCCGCATGAAGGGCAAGGCCGCCACCGAGCTGGGCATGAAGTCGGACACGATCCGTCTTCCGGCCGGCACTCCCGAAGCGGACCTGCTCGCCCTGGTGGACCGGCTCAACGCGGATCCCGGGGTCCATGGCATCCTGGTCCAGATGCCGCTCCCGAAGCACATCAAGAGCGACCGGGTGATCCACCGGCTCAGCCCGGCCAAGGACGTGGACGGCTTCCATCCGGTGAACGTGGGCAAAGTCGTCTCTGGTGACCGGACCGCGTTCCGTCCGTGCACGCCGGCCGGCGTGATCGAATTGCTCGCCCGGAGCGGTGTCGATCCGCGCGGCATGCATGCGGTCGTCGTCGGGCGCTCCATGATCGTCGGCCGGCCGGTGGCGAACCTGCTCCTCCAGGACGTCCCCGGCGGCAACGCCACCGTGACCATCTGCCACACCAAGACCAGGGACCTTGCCCGCTACACGCGGGACGCCGAGATCCTGGTCGTGGCGGCGGGCCGTCCCGAGGTCATCACGGGCGACATGATCCGGCCCGGCGCCGTCGTCATAGATGTCGGAGTGAACCGGGTGGACGACCCTTCGACCGGGAAGGGTTACCGGCTGGTCGGCGATGTGAAGTTCGGCGAGGCGGCCGAGGTCGCGAGCCGGATCACGCCCGTGCCCGGCGGCGTCGGGCCGATGACGATCGCCCTGCTGATGAAGAACACCGTGCAGGCGGCCAGGCAGGCGGCGTGAGCCTCGAGCTGTCCCTGGACGCCGCGCCTCGCGAGCGGCCGCTCTCCGTCCTCGAGCTGACCGAATCGGCGCAGCGAGTGCTGGAGCGCGCGTTCCCGGCTCCGTGGGTCGAGGGCGAGGTGTCGAACTTCGCCCGCCAGACCTCGGGCCACTGGTACTTCACGCTCAAAGACGAGCACGCCGAGGTGCGCTGCGCGATGTTCCGCAACGACAACCGGCGCTTTCCCGCCGAACCAGAGAACGGGCTCAAGGTCTTCGCGCGCGGTCGCCTGACCGTGTGGCCTCCGCGCGGTGCCATGCAGTTCGTCGTGAAGGACCTGCTCCCGACCACCGAAGGAGGCTTCTACGCCATCGCGCTCGAACGCGCGCGGAAGGCGCTGGAGAAGGACGGCCTGCTCGACCCGGCGCGCAAGCGCGCGCTGCCGCCGTTCCCGCGCGCGATCGGCATGGTGACCAGCCCCGATGGCGCGGCCTGGCGCGACGTCGTCGCCGTCATCGCGCGCCGCTGGCCGATGGTGGAGCTGGTCCTCGTCCCTGCCCGAGTGCAGGGCGATGATGCGCCGCGCGACCTCTGCCACGCCCTCGCGCTGGCGAATCGCTGCGACCGGCTGGACCTGCTGATCGTTGGGCGGGGCGGGGGATCCAAGGAGGACCTCCAGGCGTTCAACGACGAGAAGGTCGCGCGGGCCGTCGCGGCCGCGCGCATGCCCACGATCTCCGCGGTAGGGCACGAGACCGACGTCACGCTCACGGACCTCGTCGCCGACGTCCGCGCCGCCACGCCGTCCGCCGCCGCGGAGAAGGCGGTGCCGGACCGCATGGAGGTGATGCGGCTGCTGGCCTCGCTGGAGGCCGCTCTCGGGGTCCGGGCCGGTCGTCGCCTGGACGCGGCGGGCGCCCGGCTGGCCCACGCGCAAAGCCGGATTTCTGGGGCAGTCTCGGCCCGGGTGCACGGTGCCCAGCGGCGGCTGGGCCAGGCGGCGATCCGGATGGCGGCGGTGTGCGCGGCCATCAAGGAATCGCGCCGCGCCGACCTCGACCGGCTCACCGCATCGCTCGACGCGCTCTCGCCCCTCAGAGTGCTGGACCGTGGTTACAGCGTCGCCCGCGATGGCGCCGGCCGGGTCCTGCGCCGCGTCGCCGACTTCCCGGTCGGTGCGGCCTTCCACCTCCGCGTAGTGGACGGCGAGGTCGACGCCGTCACGGTGGACGAGTCGTGAGCCGCGAACCGGAGGGTACCGCTCCCCAGGGTCCCGCTCCCTCCCTTCAGGCCGACCTCGCCCGCCTCGAAGCCATCGTCCGCGCCCTCGAGGCCAACGACCTCGACCTCGACACGGCACTGGCACTCTTCGAGGAAGGGGTGGGCCGGCTGCGGGAGGCGCGGGAGCGCCTCGCCGCGGCGGAACTCAGGTTGAAGCAATTGCGTGCAGCCGCCGACGGCGGCACGGACGTTGATGACCTCGACGGCTGAACGCGCGCCGGACATCCACGCGTTCCTGGCGCGCACGCGCGGGGAGACCGATCGCGCGCTCGAACTTGCCCTGGCGGAGATCCTCGCCCAGGCGCCGTCCGGACTCTGCGAGGCGATCTCCTACGCAGTCATGGGCTCAGGCAAGCGCTTCCGGCCTGCGCTGGTCATCGCGTCGTACGAAACCGCGGGTGGCGCCCATGCCGCCATCGCGGACCTCGCCGCGGCGGTCGAGATCGTACACGCCTACTCGCTCGTCCACGACGATCTCCCCTGCATGGACGACGATGACCTCCGGCGTGGCCGGCCGACGCTCCACCGCGCGTTCGACGTGCAACTCGCGACGGTCGCCGGGTTCGCGATGGTGCCGGTCGCGGCCGCCGCCGCCATGCGCGGCGCGCGTCGGCTCGGCCTCGGCGCGGATTCGGAGCGCGACATCGCGCTGGTCCTTTTCCGGGCCGCCGGCGCCGGCGGGATGATCGGCGGACAGGTGCTCGACCTGCTCGCGGGAGGGCACGACGCGACTGCGGCCGACGTGACCGACATCGAGGCCCGGAAGACCGGCGCCCTCATCTCCGCGTCGGTGGAGATCGGCGCCGTGGCGGCCGGCGTCCCCGAGCCGCGGCGCGCGGCCTACCGCGCTTTCGGGGAAGACGTCGGCCTCGCTTTCCAGATCGCCGACGACGTGCTCGACATGACCGGCACTTCCAGCGAGCTCGGCAAGACGGCAGGGAAGGACGCGAAACTGGGCAAGCCCACGTTCCCCATGCTCCTCGGGGTCGAGGGCGCCCAGCGCGAGGCCGAACGGCTGGCGGAGCGCGCGGTGGCCCATCTTGCCGCTGGGGGAGTATCTTCCCCCCTGCTGGCGGCGCTGGCCCGGTTCGTGGTTTCGCGCCGGTCATAACCGAATCAAGGAGTCGCAGAAGGCATGGCCCTGCTGGAATCGATCCGCGGTCCGGAAGACGTCAAGAAGCTGTCCCGGGAGCAGTTACAGCCTCTGGCGGACGAGGTGCGCCAGCGGCTGATCGACGTGGTGTCCGGCACCGGCGGCCACATCGGCGCCGGCCTCGGCGTGGTGGAGCTGACGGTCGCACTGATCACGAGCTTCGACAGCCCGCGCGACCAGATCGTGGGGGACGTCGGGCACCAGGGCTATCCGTGGAAGATCCTCACCGGCCGCAACGAACGGTTACCGACGCTGCGCCAGCAGGGGGGCCTCAACGGCTTCCTCCGCCGGTCGGAGAGCGAGCACGACATGTTCGGCGCCGGCCACGCCGGCACCGCGATGTCGGCGGCGTTCGGGATGGCGACGGCCCGCGACCTCAAGGGCGAACACTACCACGTCGTCGCCGTCGTGGGCGACGGGGCCCTGACCTGCGGGATGCCCTACGAGGGCATGAACAACGCCGGGCACAGCAGCCGCGACATCATCATGGTGCTGAACGACAACGGGATGTCCATCGCCCCCAACGTCGGCGCCATCAACAAGTACCTCGGCTCGATCATCGCCTCGCCCTTCACCAACCGGGTGCGCGAGAAGGTGAAGCACCTCATCGAGGCATCGTCCAAGGTGCTGGGGCCGGGCGTGGTCGAGTTCAGCAAGAAAGCGGAAGAGAGCATCAAGAACATGTGGTCGCCGGGGATGCTCTTCGAGGAGCTGGGATTCCGGTACTTCGGCCCGATAGACGGTCACAATATCGAGGCGATGCTGCACACCTTCGACCTGGTGAAGACGCTGAAGGGCCCGCGCGTCGTCCACGTCATCACCGAGAAGGGCAAGGGGTTCCCGCTCTCCGAGCCGGACCTCGAGAAGTTCCACGCCCGCGCGCCGTACGACCCGGAGACCGGCAAGCTCAAGCCGGCCGCGGCGGGGCCGTCGGCGTGGACCAAGATCTTCGGTGAGGCGATCACGCAGCTCGCCGCCGAGCACCCGGAGCTGGTGGCCATCACGGCCGCGATGCCCTCGGGCACCGGCACGAACATTTTCCAGAAGAAGTGGCCGAACCGGTTCTTCGACGTGGGCATCGCCGAAGGCCACGCCGTCACCTTCGCCGCGGGCCTGGCGACGCAGGGCATCCGGCCGGTCGTGGCGATCTACTCCACGTTCCTCCAGCGCGGCTTCGACAGCATCATCCACGACGTCGCGATCCAGCGCTTGCCGGTGATCTTTTGCATGGACCGCGCCGGCATGGTGGGCGACGACGGGCAGACCCACATGGGGCTGTACGACATCGCGTACATGCTGGCCGTGCCGGGGATGACGGTCACCGCGCCCAGGGACGGGGCGGAGCTGATCGGACTCCTGCGGTGCGCGCTGCTTCACACCAGTGGTCCATTCTGCCTGCGCTACCCGCGCGACAAGGCGCCGGTGGAGGCGCCGCCGGCCGCGGAAGTGGCTCCCGTGCCCTACGGCACCTGGGAGGTCCTCCGGCAGGGCAGGCAATGCGCCATTCTGTCCGTGGGCGTCATGTGCGCGCCCGCGATGAAGGCCGCCGAGTCTCTCGCCGCCGAGGGCCTCGACGTCTCGGTCGTCAACTGCCGGTTCCTGAAGCCGCTCGACCGTGACACCCTCGAGGCGCTGGTCCAGAGCCACAAGCTCCTGGTCACGGTCGAGGACGGCACGGTGGTGAACGGGTTCGGCGCGTATCTCGCCGGGATGGTGCAGACGATAGCGCCGGACGTGCGCGTCGTCGCGCTGGGCGCGCAGGACCGCCTCTACGAGCATGCCCCGCGGGCGCGCCAGCTCGAGGAGGTCGGCCTCACCGCGGAGGGCATCGCCGCCCGGGTCCGCGCGCTCCACGCCGAGGAGGCCTCCATCCCGTCATGAACGTCGGGCTCGTCGGGAATCGGCGTTACCGGCCCCTGGTCGACCTCCTCGCCAAGCTGATCGCCGAAGCGCCCAAGCTTGGCGCGCGGCTCATGCTCGAGCCGCAGATCGCGGACCTCGTCCCCGGACACAGCGCGGACCTCTTCGACGGCCAGGAGCCGCTCGACGTCCTCGTCAGTCTCGGCGGTGACGGGACCCTGCTCCGCGGGGCGCGAATCGCCTGCCAGCGCGGCATCCCCGTCCTGGGCATCAACCTCGGCCACGTCGGCTTCCTCGCCAGCGCCGGACCCGACAGCGCCGTCGAAGCGCTCGGACGGCTCGTGAAGGGCCGGTACACCATAGAGCCGCGGCTCGCGCTCAACGTGCGGGTCGGGGACGAGGGGAAGGAAGCGCTCGCGGTCAACGATGTCGTGGTGCACAAGGGTGGCGTCGCCCGCGTCATCCGCGTCGCCCTCTTCGTGGACGGCGAACCGGTCGGAACCTATTCGGCCGACGGCATCATCATCTCGACCCCCACCGGCTCCACCGCCTATTCCTTGTCGGCCGGGGGACCGATCGTGACGCCCGGGGTGGACGCGCTCGTCGCCACGCCGATCTGCCCCCACACCCTCGCCGTGAGGCCACTGGTGGTCCCCGCTTCGGCTACGATCGCGATCCGGGTGCTCGATCCCGTGCCGGCGCCTGACGAATTGCTCGTCTCCATAGACGGGCAGGCCGCCGCGCACCTCGCGCCGCGCCAGGATGTCACCGTTGTGCGCGCCACCCAGCCTGTCCTGCTCGCCCGCGTGGGCGACGAGTCGTTCTTCGGCCGCCTCCGCCACAAGCTGGCGTGGGGCGACCTCACCGACCGGAACTCCTGATGCTCGCGGAGCTCCGCGTGCGCGACCTCGCGGTGATCGCGGACGCGCGCCTTGAGCTCGGCCCCGGCCTCAACGTCCTCACCGGCGAGACCGGGGCGGGCAAGTCCATGCTGGTGGACGCCCTAGCGCTCCTGCTCGGCGAGCGCGCCGCCGGTGACCTGGTCAGGGCGGGCGCCGAGCGCGCCGTCGTCGAAGGCGCCTTCGAACTCGAGGGCCGGACCGCGATCCTCGAGACCCTGGAAGCCGTTGGAGTCGAGGCGGACGGAGATCACCTCGTGCTCAAACGGGAGGTACAGGCCTCGGGCCGCAGCCGCGCCTGGGTGAACGGCAGCCCCGTCACGATGGGGGTGCTCGCCGAGGTTGGCAGGGTGCTCGTGGACCTTCACGGCCAGCATGAGACCCAGTCGCTGCTCCGGCCCGACGCCCAGCGCGACATCCTCGACGCCTTCGGCGACGCGGGCGCGGAAGCGGTCTCCGTCGTCGCCGCGTTCGAGGCGCGTGAGCGCTTGATGGAGGAGCGGCGGCGGCTGGAAACGCGGCAAGCCGAGGCGCGCAGGCGCGCCGACTACCTCAAGCACGTAGCCGACGAGATCACCCGGGCCGCGCCGAAGAGCGGCGAGTTGGACGCGCTCGACGCCGAAGCCAAGCGGCTGAGCCACGCCGAGGAGCTGGGACATACCGCCGAGGACCTGGCCCAGTGCCTCGACGGCGACGACCGTGCGGCCGGCTCGGCGCTGGGGCACGCGGCGCGGCTGCTCCAGGTGCTGGAGCGCATCGATCCGTCGGGCGCCGACGGATGGCGGGAGATGCTCGACGCGGCCACGGTCAACGTCGGGGAGTTGGCGCGGGCGGTGCGCGACTACGCCGACGGCGTTCAGCTCGATCCCGCGCGCCTGGCCGAGGTCGAGCGGCGCCGGGACGTCCTGTTCCGGCTCGACCAGAAGTACGGCCCCGGGCTGGAGCGAGTGGTCGCCGCGGGGGAGGAGGCGCGGCGCGAGCTGGACCTGCTCGACACCGCCGGAACGGATCTCGCGGACCTGGCGCGCCGCATCGAGGACGCCGACCGGGACTTCGCCGATCGCTGCCGCGCGCTCGGCGCGAAACGCCTGGCGGCGGCGAAACACCTTGGCAGGGCGGTCACGAAGCACCTAAGCAGTCTCGGGATGCCGGACGGGAAGTTCCGCGTGGCGCTCGAGCCGCAGGAAAAAGCCGGCCGCTACGGCGCCGAGCGGATCGAGTTCCTGGTGGAGCTGAACCCGGGAATGGGAGCGCGGCCCATGGCGCGCGTGGCCTCGGGCGGCGAGCTCTCACGGCTCATGTTGGCGCTCAAGGTGGAATTGGCCCGCCACGACGCGATTCCGTCGCTCGTCTTCGACGAAGTGGACCAGGGAGTCGGCGGACATGTCGCCAGTCGCGTAGCGGAGGCGCTCTCGGCGGTCGCATCGGAGCACCAGGTCCTGGTGATCACGCACTTGCCCCAGATCGCGGCGGCTGCCTCGCGGCATCTGGTCGTGGCGAAAGCCTCGGCCGGTGGCGTGGCGGAAACCGATGTCAGGCCCGTGGAGGGAGATGCGCGCGTCGACGAGGTCGCAAAGATGCTGGGAGGGGTGATGACCACGGCGAGGCGGCACGCTCGGGAACTTCTCAAACAGCGGTGACTCGGTTGCCCGCTCCCCACCTCACCACATCACCTCATCACCACATCACCTCATCACCACACCTCATCACCACACGCGCACGTAGCCCCGGATCACGAGCCGGAAGACGCTGGCCTGCGGCACCGCGCCGCCCTTGCCCCAGAACGTGTTCTGATACGACGCCGTGACGGTGTACGGCAGGCTCGCCCGGTGCTCCGCGTAGCGGCCCAGCGTCGAGAACGTGATCCCCGCGGCCATCCGCATCCTCCGCACCGCCGTCTCCTGCTCCAGCACCGTCGCCGGCAGCCCGATGCGGGTCTCGTCGTCCGGATCCACGTAGCTGAACCGGGTGGCGCCCTGCGAGAAGTAGTGGTAGCCGACGCCGACCGAGAATGCGTCGTCCAGCCGCCAGTTCGGGACGATGTCGATCGCCACGTAGTCGCCCAGATCGCGGCGCACCAGCGCCAGGCTGGAAAAAGGCGCGAAGGGCAGGTTGGCCGGAGTGACCCGGCGCACCAGCTCGTCGGCGAACTGGCGGCCGTAACGGGCTCCGGCGTGGACCCAGAAAGTGCTTGCGACTATCAGGTCGTTGCGGGTCGCGACCTCGACGTCCAGCTGGCGGTCGCCGGTGCCGACGTCGATCAGGTTGTTCGGCGAGTCGCGCGTCCCGGTGGGGAGCCGGACGGTGACGGCGACCTGCGAGCGGAAGCGGGGCCGGTCGGCGAGCTGGTACGTCGCGCCCGCCTCGATGTCGCCGAGCCGGGTGCGGAGGACATTGGTCAGGGAGTCGCCGGCCAGCGGGCCGGCGGGGTCACTGAAGAACCGCCGCAGGCCCAGGGAATCGAGGGCCGAGTCGGGGAGCACGAAGGTCTCGTTCAGCGCCGGCAATGCGACGCCCACTCCAGCGTACAGGGTCCGGAGGGCCTCGTAGCTCGCCTGGTCCCGCGCCAGCATCGCCGCGAGGGCGTCGCCCGCCGCCGTGCCGGCGAGTGGCAGCACCGGGGACATGGCGTCCGGAGTCGCGGCGAAGCAGAGCGAGGTGCTGCTGCCCGCGCTGCCACCCGCGAGCGTGTAGAGCCCGCAGAGGAGCGGCTGCACGGAGCTCAACGTCGCCTGCGCCTGCCCGCGCAGGGCCAGCGGTCCGCTGGTCGCCTGGGTCTGGAGCGCGATGAGCGCCGAGTCCACCTGCTCTCGGAACGCATCGAGCGCTCCCGGCGCAAGAAAGGCCGGGTTGAACCCGACGTTGCCGCGCGTCGCGGCGCTGGCCGCGCCGGTGTCCACGGGTCCCAGCAGGAACGCCTCGACGCGGCTGCGGACCAGCGGCACGAAGAGGGAGAGCGAGAGGCGCCGCGTCACGCCGAGCTCGAAGCCGAGTGGAACGACCCTGACGTTCGCATTCAGCGTCAGGCGCGCCCGGCCCAGGTTCAGCGCGAAGCCGGAGAGGCCGGGGAGCGTCCGGATCCGGCTCTGCACGGGCTGGAGGAAGGGCAGCCGGTCCACGCCGAGCGACTCGGACGCGAAGTCCACGCCGAGGGGCTCGAGGGCGCCCTTCGCGAAGCCTGGAGTCCCTGCTCCGAAGCGGCGGTTCCAGCGGGCCCAATCCGGCGCGAGGACCACCCGCAGCGAACCCGGGCGCACCGGCACGGCGTCCTCACCCTGCGCGAACGCCGCGCGCGGGAGTGCGAG
>JAUYOW010000077.1 GCA_030697825.1 Gemmatimonadales bacterium
CGTCCACCGCGAAACTCTACGGCGCCAGTCTGGCGTTCGCGTTCTAACCATGGAGCCGCGCCATATGCACGCACGTCGAATCTCCCTCGTCGCCGCGGCGACGCTCCTCCTGGCCGCCTGCTGGGGCGACCTGGTCACCAACGAGTCCATCGGTCCGGCCCCTGTGCCCGCCGCCGGCGCGATGTTCTCGCGCTACGTCGCCATCGGGACCAGTCTCGGCGCCGGCATCCAGTCGGGCGGGATCAACGACAGCACGCAGAAGCAGGCGTACCCGTACCTGCTGGCGCGCGCGATGGGCCTGCAACCAGGTATCGACTGGCGCTATCCGGCCTTCAACATGCCGGGCTGCCCGCCGCCCTACACGAACCCGCTGACGGGCGCGCGGGTAACGCCGGCCGGCTTCCCGACCTCCACCGGGTCGAGCTGCTACGTGCGCAGCGCGGCCTCGGCCGCGCCGGTCATGTACAACGTGAGCATCCCGAGCATCCGGATCCAGCAAGTGCTGGACCTGACGGCGATCCCGTTCGGGCCGACCGACACGCTCAAGCTCGCCCAGTTCATCACGGGCGGGGTCAACCCAATCGACATGGCCGAGCGCGCGCAGCCAACCTTCGTCACGCTGGAGGCGTTCGCCAACGACGCGCTCGGCGCGGCGACCCGCGGCGACACGACGCTGCTCACTCCTCTGGCGGACTTCCAGGCGGCGTTCACGGCGATCGCCGACCGGCTGGACGACACCGGGGCGCGCGTCGCCGTGATGAACCTGCCGTCGGCGCCGCTCCTACCGCACTTCAGCGCCGGGTTCATCTTCTTCTGCCTGAAGAACGGATGCGCGCCACTCGGCATCGCCGCCACGCTGCCCTTCCGCCTGGCCACGTTCACAGTGGACGCGAGCTGCAACCATCCGGCCTTGAGCGGCGGCGTGGGCATCGGCGACAGTACGCTGGTGCCGTTCACGACCACGGGAGCCATCGTCGGCACGCTGTCGGCGGGCGGCGCGGCAACCCTCAACTGCACCGGGGGCGGTACGGCCACGACGATCCCTGCCAGCGCGAGCCCACTCGCCGTGGTCGGCAAGCCCGAGATGAAGGCGATCTTCCTGCGCATAGCGGAGTACAACACGGTCATCACGACCGAGGCCACCGCCCGTGACTGGGCCCTGGCCAACTGGGGAACGGCGCTCCTCCAACAGGCGGCGGCGGGACAGATCCCGTCGTTCCCGAGCCTCGCGACCCCAAGCACGCTGTTCGGGCCGATCTTCTCGCTCGACGGTATCCACCCGAACGCGGTCGGGCTTCGGATCATCGCCCAGGCCTTCGCGGACGCGATCGCTCAGAAGTACGGAGTGACGCTGGTGCTCCCCTGATCGGTACGTGAATACGTGAAGACGACAAGTCGGGCGGTCGCGAGAGTGGCCGCCCGATTCGTTTTGCGGCGGCCGTTCATTGACCGCCTGTGGCGCGGCTGCTAGACTTGTCGCCTCGCATGCGCCGCGCTACCGCCGCCACCCTCCTCTCACTACTCGCCACTCTCGCACTCCCGCGCGCGGCGTTCGCGCAGGGTGAGGACGCCGTGCCGGTACGCCCGGGCACGCTGCGGGTGGTCCTCGCGCCGGATTGGGCCCGCTGGAACCGCCGCTTCGGAGAGGGGACTCCGGGCTTCACGAAGGACGCCCTCGAGCCCCTCGGCGTGGACTTCCCTTCCGAGTCGCTCGGGGTGGACCGGCTCACGTTCCTCGCGCCGGTCCAGAGCCGCATCCAGGCGCTGACCGGGCTCTCGGGGTTCGCGCTGAACCTGGGCCGGGCGCGCCTAACGCTGAATGCGAACGTCAGGGTCGTTCCGCTCGCATTCGAGCTGGGCGTCACCAGGCGCCTGTCGCTCTCGCTCTTCGTCCCGCTGGTCCGCAGCCGCGTCGAGGCGTTCCTGCAGGGGCCCGACACTAGCGCAGATAGCGCGGCGACGCGCGGCGACGTCGGGTTCAACCCAGCCTTTCTGACCCCGGGTGCGCTGGACGCGTTCCGAGAGCAGGTGGATTCGGCGCTCATCGCGCTCCAGACCCAGGCGACGAGCGGACCGGTAGCACTGCGCGGCCAGGCCCAGAGCACGCTGAACGCGATCCAGCCGCTTCTATGTGGACTGTACGATCTGGCGGGGGGGAGCGCCGGCAGCGCCGCATCGCTCTGCTTCTCGGCGACGCCGACCGCGATGTCGCCGGTCCTGCCGTGGACGGGTAGCGAGGCGGGAGACAGCCTCGCGACCATTCTCACGCGGGACCGTGCATCGTACGAGGCGCTGCGCAGCCAGTACGCCGGGCTCGGGATCCCTCTGCCCGCGCTGAACGCCACCTTCGACCTGCCGGCGACCCAGCTCGACTCTCTTGGCCTGCGGCGGTTCTTCAGTGACCCCGCCGGCCCGCTGGCCGGCGACTCCCTGACCAATGTCCTCCGCACCCGGCTCGGCGACATCGAGGCGGGCGCGACGTACCAGCTCGCCGACCGGCCCCGCTTCCG
>JAUYOW010000078.1 GCA_030697825.1 Gemmatimonadales bacterium
CGACCTCTCCAGAGCACCACGGATTGGCAGCGGTGCGAGATCATCCTGGACGTGCCACCGACCGCGACACGGATCGTCTTCGGGGCCATTCTGGCCGGATCGGGTTCGTTGTGGATGGATGACCTGGCGCTCACGGCGGCAGACTCCGCCGCGACGCCGACCGGCCAGGTACTGGGTGCCCGCCCGGAGACCGCTTCGGGTGCCGACCTTCCTGCCGAGCCTCACAATCTCGACTTCGAGAGCGCCGGCGTTCCGATCCCCCCGGCTGCCCCACCCCGCATGTGGGAATCGCGGCAGCTGACAACTCGCGGCCTCGCCAACCTCACGGCTTTCGCCCGCCTCCTCGGCTACGTCCGGTTCTTCCACCCTTCGGAAGCCGGCCGCGTGACGAACTGGGATCAATTCGCGGTACGAGGGATCTCCGCGGTAGAAGGCTCACCGACGCCGGACAGCCTCGCCGTCGCGCTGCGCGCCGTCTTTCACGACGTAGCTGCTACCGTGGTCGTGGCGCCAAGCAACCGGATCGCCGCGGCACGCCGAACCGCGCCGCTCGCCAAGCCCGCCGATGCTTCGGATGCCGGGGTCGCGTACTGGCTGCACTACGGCATCCAGCTCGGCCCGAATGCCCCCGGGCCTTACCGGAGTCGCCTCCGCATCGTCCCCGCCGGCGCACCCGATTCACTGGCTCCCAGCCCCGACGCCGCCATCGAGGCGACGCTCGGCGGCGGCGTGAGCGCGCGTATCCCCCTGGCGCTGCGTGTCGCGGTGCCATCGGGCGGCGCGGACGACAGGGAGCGGAGCCCCGGCCCGGATCCGGCCAGCGCGCGCTACTGGGCAGAGGATCGCGCCGCGCGGCTGGCCGACGTCGTGCTCCTCTGGGCTGTCATGCAACATTTCTATCCGTACTTCGACGTGGTGCGCACGGACTGGACCGCCACCCTCGAACCCAGTCTTCTCGCAGCGGCCGCGGATCCGACGGCCGCCGCCTTCGAGCGCACGCTCCGACTGATGCTCGTCGCACTGCACGACGGCCACGGCGGCGTCCGGCCGGCGGCGCGCTCGCCTCTCGGCGCGGCACCCGTGGCGCTCGATTGGGTCGAAGATCAGCTGGTGGTCAGCGCAGTCGCAGATTCCACGCAGGACACGGTGCGTCGCGGAGACGTGGTAGTCACCGTCGAGGGACGACCGGCGGCGCAGGTCGTCGCCGAGCGCATGGCCGGGATACCGAGTGCCACGCCCCGCTGGGCGCGATTCCGGGCCCTACAGGACTTGAGTTTGGGGTCCCCGGACTCCGCCTGGCACGTCGGACTGCGGCACGCCGACGGCCAAGAGACGTTGGTCGCGCTGGCGCGAGTGATCAGTCGACCGCGGCTGGATCCGGAGCCACGGCCGGCACCGGTAGCCGAGCTTCGGCCCGGCGTCATGTACGTGGACCTCACGCGCATCGCGGACAGCACGTTCGAGGCGGCCGTGCCGAGACTGGAGGCAGCGCACGGCATCGTATTCGACATGCGCGGCTATCCGAGCCGGCTCAACACGCCGCGCGTCCTGGCGCATCTCAGCGACTCGACGATGCACTCAGCGAAGTTCGAAGTGCCGATCGTGACCCGGCCCGACCGGGAGGGCGTTCGTTACCTCGAAGGCGGCTGGCCCGTGCCGCCGGCCCAGCCTCGCTTCCACGCCAGGGTTGCCTTCCTGACGGATGGTCGCGCCATCAGCTATGCCGAGACCACCATGGGCATCGTCGAAGCGTACCACCTGGGGGACATCGTCGGCGACGCCACCGCAGGAACGAACGGCAACGTCAACCCTTTCACCCTGCCCGGCGGGTACGCGATCTCCTGGACCGGGATGCGGGTCCTGAAGCACGACGGCACGACGCACCACGGCGTGGGCATTCTGCCCACCGCGCGGGTGCAGCGTAGCTTGCGAGGCGTCCGCGAGGGACGGGACGAGGTGCTCGAAGCGGGCGTGCGGCTGGTGACCGGCGCGTCGCCGAACCGTTAGTCAGGCCGGATGTTCCGGTTCAGGCGGAAGACGTTGGCCGGATCGTATTTCTGCTTGACCTCGCGCCGCGCGTAGCGCGGCCCGTAGGCGGCGGCCACGGGGTCGCCAGCCTCGTCGTCGCCCCGGTAGTTGACGTAGCGCCGTTCGGCCATGAAGGGCCTCATCGCGTCGAAGATCTTCCGCGCCCAGGCCACTCATTCCTCGTTCTGCTTCGGGTCGAGCCACTGCGCGACAAGCAGCAGGGTGTACCGGAGTGCCGCTGGGGGAACGCGGTGTCGGTGACGCCGGCCCGCGTCACGGCGCCGTGGAGGTGCTCGAGGCGCACCGCGCCGAGCGGCGCGGGGCACCCACGGAAGGCGGCCACCATCGTGTCGATCGCCTCGTCGGTGAGGGTCGCCAGGAAGGTCGACCACGAGGTGCTCGCTCTCATCGCTGCCATGAGCCGACGCACGCCGCTCTAGCAGGCGCACGGCGCTGTGCCACCTAACATCAACCGCTTGTAGCAGTCGGCCCGGCCGGCCGCGCCGGCAGGTGTCTGTTGCGGCTCGGATGAAGTGTTGGCGCGGCCGAAGCGCCGGGCCGCAGCTAAAGCGCAACTCGTTAGATGCCACCCAAGACCCACTATCTTGACGGTCCGCTGCGGTCGGCCTTGACCGCGGGCGTGGGTTGTCATACATTGTAGGACATGAAGAGCGCGCTCACTATCCGCCTCGACCGAGAGCTGCAACGGCGCCTCGATCGACTGTCGAAGCAATCCGGGCGGACTCGCAGCGAGATCGTACGCGACGCCCTCCGGCGGCAGCTTGCCCTGCTCCAGTTCGATCAGCTACGCCGCCAGGTCGCGCCGTTCGCTGAGGCGCGCGGCTACCTCACCGACGAGGACGTCTTCCGCGACATCTCGTGAAGGTCTGCCTCGACTCGAACGTCCTCGTCAGTGCTTTTGCAACCCGGGGCCTCTCGGCCGATGTGTTGCGGATTGTGCTCGCCGAGCATGAGTTGCTGGTACCTGAGGTGGTGTTGGCGGAAGTCCGAAAGGCGCTTGAACAGAAGTTCCGTCTCCCCGCGCAGGTCGTAACCGGCATCGAGCAACTGCTGCGCGATCAAACCGTCATTCCGAGGCCGCGCAAGCCATCAACCGTCCCGGTTCGTGACCCGGACGATGCTTGGGTCCTGGCATCTGGCATCGCGGGGGCGGCCGATGTCCTCGTTACCGGCGACAAGGACCTGCTGGTTGTCGCGTCGAAGGCGCCGCTACCAATCGAGTCGCCGCGCCAGTTCTGGGAGCGACTCCGGGGGCAATCGGGTGGCACCTAACTAGCGCTTGAACTTGTCGAGCCGGCTGGCCGCGCTGGCGCATTTGCTGTAGGTTATTCAGCAACAGCGCACCAGCGCGGCCAGAACGCCGGCTCGCAGGTTAAGCGCACTTCGTTAGGTGGCAACTGCTTATCCGCTTGCCTCCACGGAGCCCGGGCCAGCGGAACTTGGAGGGGCACCGGCCGACAGGGACCGCTACTGCTTGGGGCTTGTGGAGCTAACCGGATAAGCAGAAGGTGGCATATGACCGCGTTATCGCTGGGGAATGCGTGAGATCGCTTATAGTCGATGACTGCTTTCGACCCAGAGCGGGCATTGAAGCGTGGACTTTCCGTAGGCTCCTCGGGAGGGAGGCGGAGGGGGCATTAGAGTGGTTCCGAACGTAAAGGGGATTGCCCGGGTCGGCGGCTACTGGATGCTCTTCGGCCTCGGGTTCCTTGCGGTGGGGCTGTTAATTTTGTATGTGTGTCTGGCATCGCCATTGCCGCCCCCCGGGTGCACGACCGGTAACGTCGCTACCTTCGGCGGCGTGCTCGCGCTCCTCGGAGCCTTGTTCATGTGCGTGCGCTGCGGCGTCATTGTCGACCGGCAGCGACTCACTGTTACGACCTGGTGGGGGCTCCTCGTTCCGTTTCACAAGACCGAGCATCGCTTCTCGCAAAGCCATCATGTGACCCTGTCGCGCGAGGAGCGGCAAGCCGGCAAACGAACCTATGAAGTCTTTCCGGTGAGGCTGGAAGGCCCCGGCACCGATGCGATTACGCTTCACGAGCCTCGCGATCACGACAAGGCGCGCCACCTCGCCGAGGAGATCGCCAAGTTCGTCCACCTCGGGATCCGGGACCGGTCCTCGGGAGAGGAAGTCGCGCGCGAGGCCGGCGCGCTCGACCAGTCTTTGCGGCAGCGCGTGAAGCGTTCGCGCCGGTCCCTGCCGCTTCCCGCGCAGCCGCCGCAAGCAAGGGCAATTTTCGAATACGGCGGAACCCGGGCGCCCACCACGATCGAGATCCCGCCTGTCGGCCACAGCGCGCGGGAGTTTCGGCTGATGATCTTTTTAGCGTGCTTTGGCGCCCTCTTTGGTGAACTGGTTAACTACAACGAGTGGGGCATGGAAATCGGCGTAATGGGGCTGTTCGGTTTCTTGTTCGTTCTGGTTATTTTCCTGCCGCTCTTAATTCGCAGCGCCATCGTCCGAGAGCGCCTGATCGTCTCGCCGGACGACCTCGTCGTTACCCAGCGCGATATCTTCGGCACGAAGACGACTCGGCTGACTTCCGGCGAGATCGAGGAAGTGGAAGTAATCCAGGCTAAGTACGGAATGTCCGGCGGCTTCGCGGTCATCGGCGGCGGCAAGGGCCGCGTCGCCATCCGTAGCGATCACGGCTCAATCGAGCTGGGTGCAGCGCTCTCGAATCCGGAGGAGGTCAAGTGGCTAAGCGATGTCCTCGTTCATGTCCTGACCTCGGTTTCCCGTGATGCCGGCGGTAACGCCCGCGCCTGACCGATCGTAGGCATTCCACGTGACATCCGCGAATTGGCTGCCACCTAACTAGCGCTGAGCCTGTGCGAAAACACCGTTCTGAGCACCCCTAAGTTGTTGATTTACAACGCTGCCACTGCTGCCAAAGTGGCGTTTTCACACGGGCTCCGCTTGAACCTGTCGAGCCGGCTGGCCGCGCTGGCGCCCTTGCGGTAAGTTATTCAGGGAACAGCGCACCAGCGCGGCCAGGACGCCGGCTCGCAGGTTAAGCGCCATTCGTTAGGCAGCAACGGTCCGGAGCCACCCCTTGCCTGTATCACGGATACCGTTATATTAGCAGGGTGACCTCCCTCCGGCGGCGCCTGTGATTGTGTCCTTCGCCGATGCCGGCAGCGAGGACATCTTCAATCGCCGGGATACCAAGATTGCGAGACGCACCTGCCCGGCCTCGTTGTGGCCTGTGGCGGGCCGCAAGCTGGATCAGCTGAACGCTGCGGTCAGCCTCGGGTCGCTGCGTGTCCCTCCCGGTAACCGCTTGGAGGCCTTGCGCGGCGACCGGGCGGGGGAGCACAGCATTCGCGTGAACCAGCAGTATCGGGTCTGCTTTACGTGGACCGAGGCCGGCCCTGAGCGTGTAGCGGTCGTCGACTATCACTAGGAGCAGGTATGGTTCGAATTCCTTCGCATGGAGCGCCCACGCACCCTGGCGAGATGCTGCTGGAGGAGCTCCTCAAGCCGTTGGGAATGACGCAGCGTGAGCTGGCCGCCCGGCTTGGCGTGTCGTACCCACGGATCAACGAGCTCATTCACGGCAAGCGTGGCGTCACGCCGGATACCGCCTTGCGGCTAGAGCAGTTGTTTGGTATGGAGGCTCAGTTCTGGCTGAATCTTCAGCTTGCGTGGGATCTCTACCACGCGGCGCGCTCGCCGGCCGCCCGGACCATTCGTCGCATCAAGCGGCTCCGGCGCTCGCCGCGGTCCCGGGTTGCTGCCTAACAATCGCGTGAAGTTGACGAGCCGCGGCGCGGCGCGCATACCAAGGTGCGGTTGTGGCGCTCTTGGGCGCCGCGCCTCGCAACTTACGTGCGGTCGTTAGGCGGCAACGCTGATCGGGGGGCGATACCGCATGCTCCAGCTTTGGCAAGTAATCGGGCTCGTGGTCGTAGCCGTCCTTCTGGTCGTGCTCGCAAGTCGTGTCCGCAGCGCACACCGCTCGGCCGGACCGCAGAACTCGTTGTGGTTCGATGTCGGCGGTCACGGTCAGCATCACCACAGCCACGGCACCGAAGGCTCGTCCCACTAACTGTACCACGTGGTCGTTCCCTTGGAGCCTTCCGTGAGCCAACGAACAAGGCCTCCGTAGTCACTGAGAGACAGCCTGTGGCGTAGGTCGTTCGCAAAGCTGTTGGCGCCCCCGGTGAACCCCGACGTCGTGACGAGCTCGGCTACCTCTGTGGTGACCTGAGAACGATTCGCAGATTCCCTCCTTCCCATTGGATGGTCGCACTGGCGGCATGCACCACAACCCCCGGCAACTCAAATCTCAACTCACGGACCTCCTGACCGGTCAGCGCCACGCCACCGGTCGCCCTCACTGCTTCCTGGGGAGAGATGGCCCTCGGTAACCGGAACCGGATCAGCTTGCCCTTCTTGTCGTGGAGGAGGGGCGTCGGCTCCGTCTGCGCGACCTCGGAGCCGTCCGGGAAGTGGGCGCGGATGGGGATCTGCGCGTAGATGGTTCGATCCGAATCTACGACTGTGATGCCGAAGGGGGTGAAGGCCAGCGCCACTCGTGGAGTCTCAAGGGCTCCGTAGTCCACGATGATGCCGGTTCCGACGCCATGCTCGATGCGCGCCAGCACCGTGTCGATCCGGGCTCGACCTTCGTCCGCGAGACGGCTCTTCGCGGCAACCAGTGAATCGAAGTCTCTGTCCCGTCGCGTTTCCTCCAGCGCTCTGCCCAGCTCGCCGGCAGCGGCACCAATCGCGCCCACTGCGAGATCCGTGAGGGACACCTCGGGTTCGACGATTCTGTCCTTCCAGTTCGTGGAGAGCCGGTCGAGCAGGGCGCCGATCGCCATGCCCGAGTAGTACAGTCTCATGCGCAGGGGGGCGGTGCCATACGGGTCGTTGTTGACCAAGACCTCGCCCCGCATGTGCTGGAGCATTCTGTCGACGAGTTGGGAGCGTCGGGATGCCAAATTGCCGTACCCGCCGAATCCCTGAACCCACCACATCTCCGGGCCAGGGGTTCGACCTTCGAGCAATTCGAGCAGCCGGTACTCCGCGTACTTGGCGAGACCTTCGCTGAACTCCACTCCGTTCTCGTACTCGATGGCTTCCGGCGGGAGCACGGATCTGCGCTGCCGTCGCAGCGCCAACCATCGCACGACGGCGGACCTGAATGCCGTGTCGGATGCGGCTCGCAGGGCTGCCGCCAGCGCCGCGCCCTCCTGCGCAAACCCCACATTGTTCGCCACCGAGAGCACGGGGTAGTGCAGCAGGAGCATCTCGTTGGCACCCTTCGACGGGGCCACACGCCCCTGGAAGACGTGGAAAGCCTCGTGAACGATGAGTGTGAGCTGGTCGTATGGATCGATCGCCAACTGCGAGAAGCTGAGGTCCGGCGGTCTCTCGGCTGGAGGTCGCGGGGCCTCCATCACACCGCGGAGCTGCTGCCTCAGGTTGGACAGGGCATCGGCAACCACCAGCGTCCGGACTCCCTCGACGTCGCGCGACGTGTTCTGGCCGTCGTACTGGAGGAACCCGGGACCGTCCCGCACCAGGATGCGTCCTCCCGGAAACCGCACCGGCCCATCATAGACGACGAAGCCCGCAGGTGGTCGGGGGTGATTGATGAGCACATCCTGCTCGCCGGGAAGGTAGAGGAGGATCGGGGTGTCCGAGGCATCCCAGCCGCGCCAGATGGGGTTCTCCCGCCCGGCGATTAGACGCCACACCTCCGCTGCTTCGACGATCAGCCGTGGGTCTACCCGAAGCACAGCTCCCGGCGCTCCGGGCAACTGGCTCGCGCTTGCAGCCACACCTTGGGCAATCGTGACTCCAGGAGCCAGCAGGAGGAAGGCCGTCGTGAATGGCAGTACCCGTCGCGTCATGACACACCTCACATGCAGCGGTTCACGGCCGAGTGGTACGGGGTTACGCGACCGCCGCCTCCCGAGATCATCCGGTGGGCGCAGCGTCTCAGAGGACTGGATGCCGGAGCGACGGGCAGCGTTGCAGGGCCGAGGGCGCAACCGGTCTCAGAGCCGCCGACTAAGGTCTGAGACCGCGGAGCGGTCACCCTCTTGGCCGCTCCACAGCACAACTTCGGCACAATGCGAAGCCGCCGGCCGATGGAGCGCTGGGGCTAACAGATTGCTGGGCTTGATGTTAGGAGTGGCCAGGGACGGAATCGAACCGCCGACACGCGGATTTTCAGTCGCCGACAGGGCTTTCCTCGTGAACCCCTTGAGGTCTCCCGCAGTCACCAAGCCTATCCGACAGTAGCAGACAAGATTCTGGGCCGTCCCCGCCTGTCCCGGTAAGGCTGATCCTGTCCCGCCCCACTATCCGCACCAGTCTGCGGGCTCCCCTGCGCAGCCCGTTGCTCGTCCTCCGCCTCGTCCTCCTTCAGGAACCAGAGGAGCCGAGAGAACTTGGTTCAGCCTCTCGCTGAAGTTTGTGTTTTCGAGATGTTTTCCGCTGACGGGCTGAAGCGACTCAGCCCAACTTGCGGCCTCAACCTGGGGCTGGCACTGGTCGGGCGCCGTCGCCACGGAATGCCGGCTGCTGGCTCAACCGCACCGCGGTCACCTTAAACTCGAGGCTGTACTCTCGCACCTTCCTCGGCCCCGGCCGTGCCACAGACACCCCCTTGTTAGATGGAAGTGTCTACGAAAGTGAGGGAGGTTCCCGGGCCGGCTGGACGCGCTGGCGGCGCCCGCGCCGAGCTTCTATGCTAGAGACAGTATTCAGAGGCGCGGGCTTGCCAGCGCGTCCAAGACGCCGGCCCGCAGCTTAAACCCATCGCGTTATACGGCGCCGACGAGTCATCGCGACGAGAGAGAACCGGAGGCGAGCGAGCCGTGAACTATGACACAGATAAGGTCGACGAGGCGGTGCTCGCCCTCATGTACCTCAACCTGCACGAGGGCTCAGGAGGTACGCGCGCGTGGAAGGGTTTCGACTGGGACGCGCTTGGGCGCCTCCACCAGCGCGGGATGATAGCGAGCCCTCGTGGCAAGGCGAGATCGGTGCTCCTTACGGCCGAGGGCCGGAAAGCTTGCGAGACCGCATTTGCCAGGCAATTCGGCGCCGTCTAACTTGCGCTGAGCCTGTGCGAAAACACCGTTCTGAGCACCCCTAAGTTGTTGATTTACAACGCTGCCACTGCTGCCAAAGTGGCGTTTTCACACGGGCTCCGCTTGCAGTTGACGGGCCGCCCGCCGAGGTTGGTGCAGCCGCTGCGCACGGAGTGGGCGGCCCGCAACTGAAGCGCTATCTGTTATGCAGCCAGCGATCACCAACAGCGGGAGGTGTCCGTGCCTCGGATTCGGTACGCGGTGGCGATCAGTTTGGATGGCTATATCGCAGGGCCCAAGGGCGAAGCCGACTGGATCCTCATGGATCCTGACATCGATTTTCGCGCCTTATTCGCGCAATTCGACACATTTCTCATGGGGCGCCGCACCTTCGAGGGAATGGCGGGCGCAGGTGGCCCCGGGGCAGCGGGCGGGAAGACCTTCGTCTTCTCTCGCAGTCTGCGGCCGCTGGACCATCCGGACGTGACGATCATCGCTGACGTGTCACCAGCGACGGTCGCCCCCATTCGGGCGCAAGCAACGAAGGACATTTGGCTGTTCGGTGGAGGACTCCTGTTTCGGAGTTTTCTGGACGCGGGGCTCGTGGATACGGTGGAGGTCGCGGTCATCCCAGTGCTCCTCGGCGGCGGGCTCCCGCTTCTTCCACACCCAGCCCATCAGGCGAAGCTCGCGCTGACCGGCCACCGAGTGTACAAGACGGGCATTGTCTCCCTGGAGTACGCCGTGACAAAACTGGCTGCCTAACTAGCGCTGAGCCTGTGCGAAAACACCGTTCTAAGCACCCCTAAGTTGTTGATTTACAACGCTGCCACTGCTGCCAAAGTGGCGTTTTCACACGGGCTCCGCTTGAACCTGTCGAGCCGGCTGGCCGCGCCGACGCTCTTGCGGTAAGTTGTTCAGGAACAGCGCAGCGGCGCGGCCATGACGCCGGCTCGCAGGTTAAGCGCACTTCGTTAGACGGCGGCGATTGACCATCACGAGCGAGTGGTGCAAGCTTCGGCGGTGGACTTTCGGATACTCAGCCGGATAACCAACGTCGAGACCATCGCATCCGGTCGCGGCATCCGTGAACTCAAGCGCCTTCTGCGGGTGTACGGGAGGGCTCGGTGGCGCAAGCGGAGGGGCGTTGCCACGGTCGAGCTCCAGGACGGCGCGGTTCGGCTCGCCGAGTTACATTGGTACGAGGCGTCAGGAGTGGGTCGCAAGGAGTTCAAGATCAAACACTACCTCGACTAGGTCTAACCGCAATGGCCGCTGCTCGCAATTTCGTTCTGTGCCTTCGCAATGGTGGCTACGAGGTGTCCCTCGAGCCCCGGAAACTCTATCAGGCCATACCCGACCGCCACGCCGCGGCACACGGACAGCTGCGCGTTGTCGACGAGTCGGGCGAAGACTATCTCTATCCTAAGTCGCTCTTTGCTCCCATCAAGCTACCGCAAGCTGTTCGCCGCGCCGCTTTCGCCGCCGTCTAACTAACAGTTGTAGCTGACGAAGCGCCGCGTCCGCGCCGTGCGCCGTGGCGTTTGTGGGCTGCCTATCGTATGCTCAAGGCAGCTTCCCGCCGGTGGCCGTTCGGTGCGCACGCGGCACCGTGCCCGGCGGCACTTCGCAGCTAAACTGTACTCGTTAGGTGGCACACGCTGAGAACCAATGTGCGAGTCGCGACCGGGCTGTTCGTCCTCGCCCTTGCTGGCTGTCATCGCGCAGCGAGCACTTACAGCGAGACATCGCCTACCAGAACTTGCGCCGGTCGTCTAGTCCTGGAATTCACCAATCGTTTAGTGGAACCAGTACAGGTTGGCTGGATTCCCGCAGGCGATTCTAGCACCGTCTCTGTTGAGGTAGGCCCGACCTGGCTCGGTACCATCGGCCGGGGTACTGCGCGCTATGCGGTAATGGGACCGGGGTACGTGATCTTTCGCACGGCGAACCCCTCTGGGCTCACCGGAGAGCACCATGATGTGACCCACCGTCTGCTCTGCGTCCAAGGCTAGTAGCAGGGAGCGAGGCGGTTAGAGCCCGAGGTGTGCCACCTAACTAGGAATTGAACCTGTCGAGGGCCGGCTGGCCGCGCTGGCGGGTGCACTCGCCAAGCGTTATCGTAGGCTACGTAGGGCCAGCGCGGCCAAGGCGCCGGCTTGCAGCTTATGCACTATGCGTTATACGCATTAGCCGATTCGGTTGGTGGTGTGATGCAGATTCGGCGGCTAGAACCCTCAGACCGCGAGTGGTCGAACGCGCTGGTCGGCGCCCATTTCGGCTCGTCACGCGTCGTCTCACGCGGTCGGCTGTACGACGCGACTGCCCTTCCCGGGTTCATCGCGATGCATGACGGTGTCCCTGCGGGCCTGCTCCAGTTCCGGATCGCCGGGAGCACCTGCGAGGTCGTGGTCCTGGTGGTCGAACGGCCCCGCGAGGGTGTCGGCACTGCCTTGCTGGACTCGATGCGGGAGGCGGCTCGCTCCGCCGGTTGCTCTCGTCTGTGGCTCGTCACGACCAACGACAACACGGTGGCGCAGTCGTTCTATCGGGCTCTCGGCTGGCGGCTCGTGACGGTCCACAAAGGGGCCGTGACGCGCTCGCGCGTCCTCAAGCCGGAGATTCCTGAGTTTGGCGCAAACGGTGTGGCGATCGAGGACGAACTTGAATACGAACTGTGCGTAAGTCGCGTATAACAAGAGCTTGAACCTGACGCGCCGAAGGTGGTCATACTCTGAAAGCGCGCGGCGCGCAGGTTAAGCTCAACACGTTAGCGTGCAGCAAAGAACAAAGTTGGTTTCGGGAAGAGCGGCATCGTCTCAATCATTCGGCCATCGGTCCGCTGCGCCAGGGCAGCCGCAGCTTTGGATGCACGCGGCGGCGCCCCACCATGGTGGCGATCGGCACATGGTTGAGAGCGGCGCGATCTTCCCAGACGCTGGTTTCGTTCTGGGCGCCACCGCGCCGCAACTTAAGCCCATGTCGTTCGGCGGCCTAGGAACGGTGAGAATGACCGACACTCAGCAGGAGATTCAAATCCGTGGCGCGGTGCTTGATGACGCCGAAGCGCTCGTCAGCGTTCTCAACCCAATCATCGAAGCGGGAACCACGGCACTCGATACGATGCTGACGGTTGCTGACGAGCGCGACTACATTGCGAGCTTGCCAGAGCGAGCGATCTTTCTCGTCGCGGCACGGGCGCTCGACGGAACGCTCGTCGGGTGCCAAAGCGTGGAACCGTTCACGACTGGGGGGACGCACGCCTTCGATCACGTTGGGGTGATGGGGACCTACGTGGCCGTGGGGCACCAACGGCGGGGGATTGGGCGGCGATTGTTCGAGGCGATGTTCGAGCAGGCGCGGCGCAAGGGCTACGAGAAGATCTTCACGTATGTGCGTGCGGACAACACGGCAGGGATGGCGGCGTACCTTGGGCAGGGATTTCGGGTCATCGGGACGGCTGAACGACATGCGAAGATCGATGGACAATATATTGACGAGGTGCTCATCGAGCGGTTTCTACCCGACTGACTGCCTACGGGTCGAAGCAAAACGTACAGCAACGGCCGCCGAACCAGCGCTTGCACCGGAGGCCGGCGCAGCCGAGGCCTCATCCTTCGTCCGGTATCGTTGCGCCGGCCCGGTGAACTTGGTCGTTCGGCGGCTTGCCGCGGCGTGACTGTATGGTGAATGAACTCGGGCATGTTTGCGAACTTGTGCGGTATCCCGTCAAGTCGATGGCTGGTACCGTGACGGAGTCGGCATTTCTCGGGTGGCACGGTCTCGATGGTGATCGGCGCTTCGCCTTCCGGCGCTTGGGAGATGACAGCGGTTTCCCGTGGCTTACCGCGAGCCGCGTCGCTGAACTCCTTCTGTACCACCCGTTCGGTCTCGACGAGAGTACCGGCGAGCCCCTGCCAACTCACGTACGCACACCGGTCGGAACGCACGTGGAGCTTCGCAGCGTAGAGCTCCAGAGCGAGGTCGGCGAGCGTTTTGGGAGCAGCGTGGAATTGATGAGGCTCAAGCACGGGATCTTCGATGAAGCCTCGGTATCGGTGATTAGCCTGGCGACCATTGCTGGCATCGGTGGCGAGGCGGGAGTGGACCTCGATCGCAGGCGCTTCCGAGCCAACATTGTGCTTGAGACTCGCGGCCGCGAGCCGTTTCTCGAGGATGGGTGGGTTGGCGGGACACTGGTGTTCGGCAACAGCGAGCCAAGGCCAGCCGTGAGCGTGACGGTGCGCGACGTGCGATGTATGATGATCAACCTCGATCCGGACACGGGCACACAAGACGCGCGGGTGCTGAAGACAGTCGTCCGGCTGAACAAGAACAACGCGGGCGTCTATGGAACGGTGGTGCAAACCGGTACAATCCGCGTTGGCGACCCAGTGAGCCTCGTATTGGACGCGCGGCGCTAAGACGAGCGTTTGACGTTTTCGCGCCGCCGAACTAGCGGTTGCACCGGACGCGGCGCAGCGGAGTCTTATTGGTTCATCGAGTGCGGCCGCGCCGCGCCGGTGAACCTGGGCGTTAGGCAGCAACCGACGCTGCGACCTGATTTGTGTCGCCGGACTGGCCCGTACTACGCTGTTGGGGTCTTACGACCAGCCTAGGCTCCACTTCCTCGGTGCGTCCGCGCTGGTGCTTGGCTCGCTGCTCATCGGCATGGCAGGCTACGCCCACTTCGAAGGCCTGGCTTGGCGGGATGCCTTTCTGAATGCCGCGATGCTGCTTGGCGGTATGGAGCCGGTTGAATCGCCTCAGACCGCTGGGGGCAAGCTCTTCGCCGGTCTTTACGCCCTCTACGCTGGTCTCGTGTTCCTCGTTGCGGTGGGTATCGTTTTGGCGCCGGTCGTCCATCGGCTGCTGCACCGGTTCCATTGGGACGCTGACGGCTGACCGGGACGCCCGCGGGCCGCGCGACCGTGAGCGGTCCCCCGCGCTCAGGCACTTGCGGACGAAGAGGACTCGGCCCAGGGACCCGCGGAGGGGCACGACGGGATCCTCATCGTTCGTGGTGGTGGCGGCGTCCGCGGTAGGAACGGTATTCGCTACCAGGCCGGGTTGTCCGGCAAGAACGTCGGAGCCAAAGAGCTCTCGATGAACGTCGCGACGATCCCGCCCGGCGGCGTCGCATATGCCCACGTTCACGTGGGCTTCACGGAACCCGTTGTGGCGGTCGTCGCGCGGTCCGACCCAAGTGAGTGGGAGAACATCATCCCGTACGAGCGAGGCGCTCATGGCTTGCCGGGGAGCGGCGACGGCGTTACGCTGACTGGCGTGGACGCCCAGGATCCCACCTCAGGAGCTTAGGGAATGTCGAAGAGCGACGAACAGCGAATGGCTGCTTTGATCAGGAAGAATGCCGCCAAGGTCGCACAGGCCAAGGCCAAGGTGCAGCGCAACTACGATAGCACCTTGCAGCCACAACCGGACGACGATCCGGAGTTGAGGGCCTTCTTCTCGGAGATGAAGAAGCGCGAGTTCTAGGGCTATCCTCAGCGCTCTCCCCGCACCACGACGTGACGAAGGGTTAGATTCAAGGTGCGCACCCGGGTCTGGTGGCTCCCCGGCGTCGGCATCACTCTCACGTCTGCGAGTCTTCCATGAGCAGTTACAAGGTCGAGCAACGGCGCCTGACGCTTCGCGGGCGCGAGTTCCACTTCGTGTCTTACGAGGGGCAGCCCGCCAACGCAGCTCGGAAGCAGGACGCCATCCTCCCAACCTGGTTCCTCATGAACGGGGGCAAGCGTTGGGCGGTCATCCCGCACCAGGCTGGGCAAGAACCCGTTGAGTTGGACGGGCAGCTGACCCGCTGGCTGGAGGCGCATCTGTTCGACTGAGTGACCGGAGGTCGCGGGGCGATCGAGGCGCCGCGACGACCGCACACCTCAACCAGGAATACCGCGATGTCCGTTATGGTGGTGGGAAGGCCGGAGGCGGACGAGTACGCGCCGTTCTACGCTGATTACGTCTCCCGGGTCCCGGAAACCAACCCCATCGAGGCCATGTCCGCGCAGATCGGACAGACGACGGCGCTGCTCGGGCGCGTTGCGGAAGCCGAAGCGGGCGCGCGGTACGCTCCCGGCAAGTGGAGCGTGAGGGAGGTGGTCGGCCACCTGGCGGACGCGGAGCGGATCTTCTCGTATCGGGCGCTTCGAATCGCGCGGGGCGACGCCACGCCTCTGCCAGGCTTCGACGAGAACGCGTACGTCCCGGCCGGACGGTTCGACGAGCGCACGCTGGCCGATCTGGTCAGCGAGCTGGCGAACGCGCGCCGCTCGACCCTGGACCTGTTCCGAAGCTTCGGGGAAGCAGAATGGCGCCGCCGCGGCATCGCGAGCGGCAAGCCGATCAGCGTGCGCGCCTTGGGTCGCATCATCCCTGGCCACGAGCGCCATCACGTGGAAGTGCTCGGAACGCGCTACGGCCTTCGCGGCTGACGTCGCTGACACTCCGGCGGACGGAACGCTAGCCTGTGACGTGATGCTCTTGCAGCTGGTCCGACCGAAGCCTAGACCATCCGGAGCTTCCAGCGTCCGCGCCGGAACAGCACCGCGCACGCGATCGCGACGACGAATGAGATAACGCCGTTTCGGCGCCGGCGGCGAGTCCCTCGCGGCCCGATGTTCGCGATGCAGACTTGGCCAACAGGCGCTCCTCTCCGTAGCCTCATCACTCATCTACGCCTCGGCTTCGGACCTGGTGAAGGAACCTTCACGACAGCGTTACGCGTTCCTCAGACAGGAAGTTGACGCGATAGTTAGTTTGCCTGACGAAGGGACAACAGGGAAAGGAGCCTCACATGACGTGGCCATTCGCGGACCGCTGGGACCGCGCGCTGACATACGAGCAGTTCGTCAAGGAATCGAAGGAGCACTGCGCCCTCTGGACGGGCGTTCACCGCGCCGCGCGCATCCCGGACTGGGCGAGCGAGCGCGTGGCGGAGCTGGGCGAGCGCTTCCGCGTCGTCGTGCTGGCCGAAGACTGGTGTGGCGATGCGACGAACACGGTGCCCGTGCTCGCGAAATGGGCGGAGCTGACGCCCAACGTGGAGTTGCGCATCCTCCGGCGTGACGAGCATCCGGAGGTGATGCAACGCTACCTCACCGACGGCACGCGCTCGATCCCGGTCGCCATCGTCCTCACCGAAGCGATGGATGAGATCGGCTGGTGGGGTCCCCGGCCCGCGGAGCTGCAGGAGTGGGTGAAGGAGCAGCGCCGCGCCGGCCGGACCAAGCTGGACTTCTACCCCGAGGTCCGGCGCTGGTATGCCAAGGACAAGGGGGAAACGACGCTCCGCGAGCTGTTCGAAGTGATGTCGCGCGTGCGCGTCTAGAGGTTCGCGGCGAGCAGCAGCCCCGCCGCCGTGCTCGCCCCGGCGGAACCGACGTGCAGGAACGTCGCCCACCGCCCGCCGTTGCGTGCAGCGGCCCGCGCGAGCGCGGCCACCGCGACCGACACGCCGAGCATTCCAAGCATCGTCCCCATCCCGAACGCCGCGAAGTACGTCGCCTGAGCGGCGCGCGTCGGCGCTGCCGCCACCAGCAGCACCACGATCGCGCCGCTGCCCGCCAGCCCGTGCGCCACGCCGAAACCGAACGAGCCCCCGATGTCGCGCGCGCTCGGTCGAGGACCCGCGCCGCTCATCCGCAGCAACACGCTCAGGCCCAGGATGATGAGAAGGAAAGCGACCGTCAGGTCCACGGCCGGCTGAAAGGCTGGCGGCAGACGGAGATCGGCGAGCATGATCGCCGCCACGACGACGCCCACACTCGCGGTATGGCCGACGCCCCAGGAGAGGCCCAGACGGGCGGCATCGCGCAGGGCGCCTTGGCGCATAGCTAGTGTCGAGACAGCGGCGAGGTGATCCGGCTCGAACGCATGCCGCAGCCCGAGGACGAAGCCCACGCCGAGGACGGTCAGCGTAGCGTTCACGGCCGCACGATAGGTGCCCGATCGTGAAGAAGGGCGGACGCCAAGTATGAAGACTTCGAGCACCGGCTTTCCCGATTGTGTTGCTGGTGGACGGTGGTACCTGGGGAATGAACCTGCTGCCGGTCATTGAGGACGCCGGCGCGCTGATCATGGTGGACGCGATTGACGCCGGCGCGCCGGCGGGGAGACAGATTGTCCTCGAACGCGACGATTTGCCCCGGTACTTAGGGGTGAAGCTGTCGCCACACCAGATTGACCTGCGCGAAGTGCTTGCCCTGGCAGAACTTCGGGGCACGCTCCCGGAGCGCGCGGTGGCCTTCGGAGTCCAGCCGCAGCGGGTAGCGATGGGCACGGAGCTTGCCCCCTTGGTGGCCGTGGCCTTGGACGAGCTGGTGAGGCGCGTGGCGGACCGGCTCGGGGCCTGGGGGTACGGGTGCAGGCGGGTCCGGGCGGCGGCGCATGCATGAGCTGAGCATCGCGTTGGAGGTCTGCCGTATCGCGGAAGAGCGACTCGGGCGCGAGGGATGCGCCGCGGTGCGGGAAGTGGCGGTCGAGGTCGGCGACGACGCGGGGGTGGAGCCCGAGAACCTCGCGTTCTGTCTCGAGGCGGTGCTCGCCGATCCGCCGTTCGGCCGCGCACGGCCGGTGATCCTGCGGCGTCCCGGCGACGCTCTGCACGTCGCCTACCTGGAGGTTGACGATGGCGGTCCGGACGATCGAGGTCCGTGAGAGCGTGATGGCGAAGAACAACGAGCTGGCGACCGAGGTGCGGCGCCGGCTGCGGGAGGCGTCCGTCACGGCGCTCAACCTCGTTAGCTCGCCCGGCTCGGGGAAGACGCTGCTGCTCGAGCGCACGGTTGAGACGCTCGGCGAGGAGCTGGGCATCGCGGTCGTGGCCGGCGACGTGCAGACGCAGAACGACGCCGACCGCATCGCCAGCCGCACCAACCGGCTGGTGCAGGCGGTGGTGACCAACGGCGCCTGCCACCTCGACGCCCGGCAGGTGCTTACCGCGCTCGAGGCCATTGACCTCGCTGCTACACGACTGCTGATAATCGAGAACGTCGGCAACCTCGTGTGCCCGGCGAGCTGGGACCTCGGCGAGGACGCCAAGGTGGTGCTGTTCTCGGTGACCGAGGGCGAGGATAAGCCTCTCAAGTACCCGAAGATGTTCCGCCAGGCGAGCGTCGCGGTGCTGAACAAGATCGATCTGCTGCCGTACGTGCCGTTCCGTCTGGAGCGCGCGATGGAGTTCGCTCGTCAGGTCAATCCGGAGCTGCGGTTCTTCCATACCTCAGCCCTCACGGGCGAGGGGCTCGACGCGTGGTACTGCTTCCTCCGGCAGCGCGTGCGGGCCCTCGCGCCGGCATGACCGCCGGAGAGATCGCGACCGTGCGCGCGGCCGAGCTGCTGCGCGTCACCGGCCTGGTGCAGGGGGTCGGGTTCCGGCCCTTCGTGCACCGGGTCGCGACGCGGTACGGCCTGGGCGGGTGGGTACGCAACGGCGCGGGCGAGGTGTCCATCGCGGCGGAGGGCACGCCCGAGGCGCTGGAGGCGTTCGTCGGCGCGCTGGAGCGTGAGGCGCCGCCGCTCACCCGCATTGCGCGCATCGCGCGGGAGCCGTGCGCGCCCGAGGGGCGCACCGACTTCGCGATCCTGCTGAGCGCCGTCGAACCGGACGGCAGGCTGCCGGTCTCGCCCGACGTAGCGTTGTGCGCGGCATGCGAGCACGAGCTGATCGAGCCGGGGGACCGCAGGTTCCGCTACCCGTTCATAACCTGCACCGACTGCGGCCCGCGGTTCAGCGTGATCGAGGCGATGCCGTACGACCGCGAGCGCACGTCCATGCGCGCGTTCGCGATGTGTCCCGAGTGCCGGCGCGAATACGAGACCCCGGGCAACCGGCGCCACCACTCGCAGACCAACAGCTGCCCGGCGTGCGGCCCGCGGCTCTGGCTCGAGCACGCGGACGGGCGGGTGCTCGAGCGGCACCGCGCCCGCGCGATCGAGTCCGCCGCCGCCATGCTCCGGGAGGGGCTGATTGTCGCGGTGCGCGGCCTGGGTGGTTTCCACTTCGCGGTGGACGCGACCGACGAGGCGGCGGTGCGCCGGCTGCGCGCGCGCAAGCGCCGCGATGCCAAGCCGCTGGCGGTGATGGTGGGATCGCTCGACGAGGCGCGCGCGGTGGCGCATGTGGGCGCGGCCGAGGCGGAGCCGCTCGGCTCGCCCGAGCGGCCGATCGTGGTGCTCCGGCGCCGCGCCGAGGCGCCGCTCGCGGCGGCGGTCGCTCCGGGGCTGGACACCGTCGGCCTGATGCTCGCCTACACGCCGCTCCACTTCCTGCTGCTGGAGTGCGCGCGGCGGCCGCTGGTGATGACCAGCGGCAATCTCAGCGATGAACCGATCGCGACGTCGAACGACGAGGCACGCCGCCGGCTCGCCGGGATCGCCGACTCGTTCCTGCTGCACGACCGCGAGATCGTGGCGCGCTACGACGACTCGGTGGTGCGCGTGGTGACCGGCGCGCCGGTGTTCCTGCGCCGCGCGCGCGGCTACGCGCCGCTTCCGTTGACGCTGCCCGTCGCGTCGCCGGTGCCGCTGGTCGCCGTCGGCCCGCACCTCAAGAACACGCTCACCCTGGCGCACGGCGCGACGGCCTACGTGAGCCAGCACGTCGGCGACCTCGAGGACCTGGAGACGCTCGAGCACTTCACGGCGGTGTACGATACCTACCGGCGGCTGTTCCGCATCGAGCCCGAGGTGGCGGTGCGGGACCTGCACCCCGGCTACCTCTCGACCCGGGTGGCCGAAGAGCTGGGCCTGCACCGGGTGCTCACGGTGCAGCATCACCACGCCCACATCGCGGCGGTGATGGGGGAGCACGGGCTCACGGACCGCGTGGTGGGCATCGCCTACGACGGCACGGGCCTGGGCGACGACGGTGCGGTCTGGGGCGCGGAGGTGCTGGCCGCGGACCTCGGCGGCTACCGGCGCCGCGCGCACCTGCGCTATGCGCCGCTGCCCGGCGGTGATCTCGCGGCGCGGCGGCCGTGGCGCGCGGCCCTGGGCTTCCTGTCGCTCGCGCCCCAGGAGGCGCCCGCCTTCGCCCGCGCGTTCGACGGCGTGGATGAGGCCGAGCGGGCGGTGGCGGTGCGGCAGATCGCGCGGCGCCTCAACGCGCCGGCGGCCTCCTCGATGGGCCGGCTGTTCGACGCCGCGGCGGCCGTGCTCGGCCTACGCCTCGTGGCAGACTACGAGGGCCAGGCCGCGATGGAGCTGGAGGCCATGGCCGGCGCGCACGGCGCGGCGCCGCTCCCGTTCCCGGTGGAGCCCGATGGCGAGGACGGCTGGCTCCTCGACCCAGTGCCGCTGCTCGCGGAGCTGGGCCGACGGCTGGCGCGGGGCGTAAGCGCGCCGACGCTGGCTGCCGCGTTCCACGAGAGCGTCGCGGCCGCGACCGCCGAGGTGGCGCAGAAGGTGTGCGAGGCCGAGGGGCTGCAGACCGTCGTGCTGGGCGGCGGGTGCTTCCAGAACGCGCGGCTGTTGGCGTCGGTGCGCTGGCGCCTGGAGGCACGGGGGCTCGCGGTCTACGCGCCGCAGCGCCTCTCGCCCAACGACGGCGCGATCAGCTACGGCCAGGCCGCCATCGCGGCGGCGATCCTGGCGGGCGAGCGCGCCGCGGCTCACGCGCCGGACGCGCGACTCGGGAGGTCAGTATGTGCCTAGGAATCCCCGGCCGGCTGGTCGAGCTGAAGGACGACGAGGGTCTGCGCACCGGCGTGGTGGACTTCGGCGGCGTGCGGCGCGATGTCTGCCTCGCCTACGTCGCGGACGAAGTGGGCCTCGGCGACTACGTCATCGTCCACGTGGGCTTCGCCATCAGCAAGGTGGATGAGGAGGAGGCGCGCCGCACCTTCGAGGCGCTGCGCGAGATGAGCCAGCTCGACGAGCTGGAGTGGATGCGGGAGGTCGCGGAGCGCGGTCTCGGCTCGCTGCCGGGCATGGTCGCATGAAATACCTCAGCGAGTATCGCGATGGCGACGTTGCGAGAGCCCTCATGGCGCGGATCCGGCGGACCGCGACGCGGCGGTGGGTGCTCATGGAAGTTTGCGGCGGCCAGACGCACACCATCGTGAAGCAGGGGATCGACGACCTCCTGGACGGCGCCGTCGAGATGATCCACGGCCCCGGCTGTCCGGTGTGCGTGACGCCGCTGGAGCAGATCGACAAGGCGCTGCGCCTCGCCGCGCGGCCGGACGTCATCTTCACCTCGTTCGGCGACATGCTGCGGGTGCCCGGCAGCGAGTGCGACCTCCTCCAGGTCCGCGCCCGGGGCGGCCAGGTGCGCGTCGTGTACTCGCCGCTCGACGCCGTCGAGCTCGCCCGGCGGAATCCGGGCAAGCAGGTCGTCTTCTTCGCGGTTGGGTTCGAGACCACGGCGCCCGCGAACGCGATGGCGGTCTGGCGCGCGCGCGAATTGGGCGTCCCGAACTTCAGCGTGCTGGTCTCGCACGTCACCGTGCCGCCGGCGATGACGGCGCTGCTCGGGTCGCCGGACAACCGCGTGCAGGCCTTCCTCGCCGCGGGTCACGTCTGCACGGTGATGGGGTGGACCGAGTACGAGCCGATCGCGGCGAAGTACCGAGTGCCCATCGTGGTCACCGGGTTCGAGCCGGTGGACATCCTCGAGGGGATCATGATGGCGGTGCTCCAGCTCGAGGAGGGGCGGCACGAGGTGGAGAACCAGTACGTGCGCTCGGTGCGCCGGGAAGGCAACCAACCCGCTCAGGAGCTGGTTTCGCGCGTCTTCGCGCTGGTGGACCGGAAGTGGCGCGGGATCGGGGAGATCCCGCGCAGCGGGCTCGGCCTCGCCGAGGAGTTTGCGGCGTACGACGCGGAGCGGCGATTCGAACTCGCCGACATCACCACCGCCGAGTCGCCGCTCTGCCACGCCGGCGACGTGCTCACCGGGAAGCTGAAGCCCAGCGCCTGCCCGGCCTTCGGCACGCAGTGCACGCCGGAGCAGCCGCTCGGCGCGCCGATGGTGTCGTCGGAGGGCGCGTGCGCCGCGTACTACAACTACGGGCGCTTGCGGGCGGCAGCGCCGCTGGAGGTGTGACATGAGCGTCGGCACCCTGGCCACGAGCGCGCTCGTCTGCCCGGCGCCGTCGGTCGCCCACGACCGCGTCCAGCTCGGCCACGGCTCGGGCGGGAAGATGAGCGCCGCGCTGTTGCGCGAGCGCTTCCTGCCGCGGTTCGGCAACGCGATCCTGAGCCGCCTGGGTGACGCTGCGGTCGTCGGCATCGGCGGCGCCGAACTCGCGGTCTCGACCGACACCTTCGTCGTCTCGCCGCTCGAGTTCCCAGGCGGCAACGTGGGCTCGCTCGCGGTGCACGGTACCTTGAACGACCTCGCGATGATGGGCGCGCGGCCGCTGTACCTCGCCGCGGGCTTCGTGCTGGAGGAGGGGCTGCCGTTCGACGTGCTCGATCGGATCCTCGTCGCGATGAGCGAGGCGGCGCGCGAAGCCAACGTAGAGATCGTCACCGGCGACACGAAGGTGGTGGAGCGCGGCAAGGCCGACGGGGTGTTCATCAACACGACCGGGATCGGCCTGCTCGATGGCGGGTTCCGGCCCGGACCCGAGCGCGCCCGCGCCGGCGACGCGGTCATCGTGAGCGGCCCGATCGGGCGGCACGGCATCGCGATCATGGCCGCGCGCGAGGGCCTCGAGCTCGAGGTGCAGGTCGAGAGCGACTCGGCCACGCTGTACCCGCTGGTCGAGCGCCTGCGCGAACGCTGCGGCGACGGGATCTCCGTCATGCGCGACCCTACCCGCGGCGGCGTGGCGAGCGCGCTGAACGAGATCGCCGCGGCCTCCCGCGTCGGCATCGCGCTGCACGAGGACGCGCTCCCGATCCCGGGCCCGGTGGCCGCCGCATGCGAGCTGCTCGGCTTCGACCCCCTGTACGTCGCCAACGAGGGCGTGCTGCTCGCGTTCGTGCCCGGCGCGCTCGCGGACCAGGCAGTCGAGGCGCTGCACACGCACCCGCTCGGCCGGGAGGCGGCGCGGATCGGCCACGTGGTGGACGACCATCCCGGCATGGTCGTAATGCTCACCGCCATCGGCGGGACGCGCGTCGTGGACATGCTGCCGGGCGACCAGCTGCCGCGCATCTGCTGACCGGTTCCTGATCGAGTCGCCGCGCATACGGCGCCCGCCGCGCTGCACCGCGCGCCGAATGGCGCTATTATCCGCGCCATGACCGACGTCGTGGCGCTCGCGGCCGAACTCGTCTCCCTGGAGTCCCCCACCGGCGCCGAAGGGCCGGCGGTGGATTTCGTGGCTCGCTGGCTAGTCTCCCGCGGGTGGAACGTCACCGTCCAGGAAGTGACCGATGGGCGGGGCAATGTCTGGGCCTCGCGCGCGGGTGGCGGGGTCACTTTCTCCACCCATCTCGATACGGTGCCGCCGTTCGTGCGGCCCGACCTCCGCGACGACCGCCTCTACGGCCGCGGCGCGTGCGATGCCAAGGGGATCGCCGCCGCGATGCTGGTCGCCGCCGAGCGGCTCGCGGCGCGCGGCGAGGACCGGGTGGACCTGCTCTTCGTGGTGGGCGAGGAGCATGGCTCCGACGGCGCGCGCGCGGCGAACCGGCTCCCCGCGACCAGCCGCTTCCTCATCTTCGGCGAGCCGACCGAGAGCAAGCTCGCCACCGGCGCCCGCGGGTCGCTACGGGTCACGCTGCGCACCAAGGGCCGCGCCGCGCACTCCGCCTATCCCGACCTCGGCCAGTCCGCGATCGTGCCGATGCTGGCCATCCTCCAGGACATCCAGGGCCTCCCGCTCCCCACCGATGAGATCCTCGGCGCCACGACGGTCAACGTCGGCACGATCAAGGGCGGCACCGAAGCCAACGTGATTCCGGACGCATGCGAGGCCGAGCTGATGTTCCGTCTGGCCGGGGACGTCGAGCAGCTGAAGCGCGTGGTAGAGGGGTGCGTCACGGGGCGCGCGGAGATCGGGTACGGCTCGTACACGCCGCCCGCGCCGCGCTGCCACACGGTGCCGGGCTTCGCGACGGCGCCGGTCGCGTATGCCACCGACGTCCCGCTGCTCGACCGATGGGGAACACCGCTGCTCTTCGGGCCGGGGTCCATTCATGTCGCGCACACCGCCGAGGAGTACATCGAGGTGCGGGAGCTGACGGAGAGCGTGGACGCGTATGAGCGCCTTGCCGGTATCCTCCTTGCGACTTGAGCGCATGCCGCACGTCCCGGCGACCAGGATCCCGGTCGCCGTCCTCGGCGCGACGGGCGCGGTCGGGCAGACGTTCGTCCAGCTGCTGGAGCACCATCCGTGGTTCCGGCTCGCCGCGGTCGCGGCGTCCGAGCGCTCGGCGGGGAAGAAGTATCGGGAGGCGACCCGCTGGATCGGTGGTGATCTGCCGGCGGGTGCGGCGGACCTGCCCGTCCTCCGGTGCGATCCCGCCGCGTTCGACGCGCCGGTGGTGTTCTCCGCGCTGGACGCCGGTGTCGCGGGAGAGATTGAAACCGCGTTCGCGCGCGCGGGCCGCGTGGTGCTCAGCAACGCGCGCAGCTTCCGCATGGAGCGCGACGTCCCGCTCGTCATCCCGGAGATCAACGCGGACCATCTCGCGCTGCTCGATGCGCAGCGTAGGGCACGCGGCTGGGACGGCGCCATCGTCACCAACGCCAATTGCGCGACGATCGTCATCGCGATGGCGCTGGCGCCGCTCCACGAGGCGTTCGGCGTGCGGCAGGTGTTCGCGATGACGATGCAGGCGGTCTCGGGCGCGGGGTATCCGGGCGTTCCTTCCCTCGACATCCTCGGCAATGTCATCCCGTTCATCGCCGGCGAGGAGGAGAAGATCGAGAGCGAGACGCGGAAGATCCTCGGCTGGCTGGACGGCGATTCGGTGAGCGCGGCGCCATTCGAAGTGAGCGCGCAGGCCAACCGCGTGCCGGTCGAGCACGGCCACACGGCGTGTCTTTCGGTGGCGCTTAACGAGAAAGCGGCGCCGGACGAGGCGCTGGGGGCGTTGCGCGCGTGGCGCGGCGCGGTGGAGGATCTCGACCTGCCGAGCGCGCCGAAGCCGCCGCTCATCGTGACGGATGCACCGGACCGTCCCCAGCCCCGCCGCGACGCCGGGGCTGGCGCCGGCATGGCGGTCACCGTGGGCCGGGTGCGCAAGGACCCGATCCTCGACCTCAGGCTGGTGGCGACGGGGCACAACACCATTCGCGGCGCGGCGGGCGCGTCGATCCTCAACGCCGAGCTGATGGTGGCGCGCGGCATGATCCGCGGCGTGTGATCGTCGTCAAGTTCGGCGGGACGTCGGTGGGTGACGCCGAGGCCATCCGGCGTTCGGCGGCCATCGTTCGCACCCGGCTGGACCGAAAGCCCATCGTGGTGGTCTCCGCGCTCGCGGGGACGACCAACGCGCTGCTCGCCATTGCCGAGCACGCGGTGAAGGGCCGGCTCATCGTGGCGGTGCGTGAGGTGGAGGGGTTGCGCGAGCGGCACCTCACCGCGGCCGACGATCTGCTGGGAAGTGGCGCCCCGGCGGATGAAGTGCGAGGCGATATAAGCGCGACGTGCGACGAGTTGGCGAGCCTCGCCGAGGCACTCTCAGTGCTCGGGCACGTCACGCCGCGCAGCCAGGACGCCGTCGCCGCCATCGGCGAGCAGCTGTCGCCGGGGCTCGTGACGGCGGCGTTCGCGGCGTGCGGGCTTCCCGTGGAGCTGGTGGATGCGCGGCGGGTCATGATCACCGACGAACAGTTCACTCGAGCCACACCGAAGCCCGACGCGATCGCGCGGGCGGGGCGCGAGACGCTGCTCCCGCTGGTCGAGCAGGGTCGCGTTCCGGTACTGGGCGGCTTCATCGGGGCGACGGAGCAGGGGATCACGACCACGCTGGGTCGCGGCGGCTCCGACTACAGCGCCTCGCTCATCGGGGCGGCGCTCGAAGTTGAGGCGATCGAGATCTGGACCGACGTGGACGGCATGCTCACCGCCGATCCACGCGTCGTGCCGGCGGCGCGCCTGCTCGAGCAGGTGCGCTTCGATGAGGCGTCGGAGCTGGCCACCTTCGGGGCCAAGGTGCTCCATCCCGCGACCATCGCGCCCGCGGTGGGGCGCGGGATCCCGGTTCACGTGTACAACTCCCGCCGGCCCGACGGCAAGGGGACGCGCATCACCACTGACGCCCCGCGCCGCCCGGTGACGGCGCTCGCCGGCCGGCGAGGTGTGGCGGTGCTGAAGGTGCAGTCGTCGCGGATGCTCAACGCGCACGGGTTCCTGGGCCGCCTCTTCGAGATCTTCGCGCGGCACCAGGTCGCGGTGGACGTGGTGGCTACTTCGGAGGTGTCCGTCTCTCTCACGGTGGACGGTGCGGCGCGGCTCGACGGGCTCGTGGTGGACCTCGCGACCCTGGGCGACGTCTCAGTCGAGCGTAACCGCGCGATCCTCGCGGTGGTGGGCGCGGGCCTCGGCGATCACAGCGCGACCATGGCGCATGCGATCGCCGCGCTGGGAGACATCCCCGTGCGCATGGTCTCGTTGAGCGCGACGGGGATCAATCTCACGATCATCGTGGACGATGATCTGCTGGAGCCAGGGATGCGCAGGCTGCACGCGGCTCTGTTGGAGCCGTCCGCGGCGATGTGACCAGGCTCGTGGCGGAACTCCGGACCCGACTCCGGCGTTCTTGATGACGGCATGACGACTCTGAAGGAGATCGGAGTGGGAGCGAACGGACGGGAGACCGCGACGCTGGCGGGCGGGTGCTTCTGGTGCCTCGAGGCCGTCTTCGAGCAGCTGCGCGGCGTCGAGCGCGTGGTTTCGGGCTACGCGGGAGGGACGGTGGCGAATCCGTCGTACGAGCGCGTCTGCGCGGGCGCGACGGGTCACGCCGAAGTCGTGCAGGTCACGTTCGACCCGCGAGCCGTCTCCTTCAAGCACCTGCTCGAGGTCTTCTTCACGATCCACGACCCCACGACGCTCGATCGCCAGGGGAACGACGCCGGCACGCAGTATCGCTCGGCCATCTTCTACCACTCTCCAGAGCAGAAGGCGACGGCCGAGGGCGTGGTTGCGGAGCTCACGGCCCAGAAGGTTTGGGATGCGCCGATCGTGACCAAGATCTCACCACTCGCGACGTTCTACCCCGCCGAGGATTACCACCAAGGCTATTACCGGAACAATCCGGGGCAGGGGTATTGCCGGGCGGTGATCGCGCCCAAGGTGGCCAAGCTGAGGAAGGTGTACTTCGAGAAGTTGAAAAAGGCCTGAGCGCTAGACCTCGTAGATCGCCTCGATCGGATTGAACCGCGAGGCCCGCCGCGCCGGATACCAGCCGAACAGCAGCCCGACCACCACCGCGAAGAAGACCGACATCACCACGCCGGGCACGTTGATCGGGATCGTGAAGTGCCGCCCGAACTGCTGCGCGATCTGCTGGGTGACGAAGATGAGGCCCGCGCCTCCCGCGATGCCGACCAGCGCGCCGCTCGCCGCCAACGTGAGCGCCTCGGCCAGGAACAACGCCTTGATCTCCTCGTCGTCCGCGCCCAGCGCCTTGCGGATGCCGATCTCGCGCACCCGCTCGCGCACCGAGATCAGCAGCACGCTGAAGAGCCCTATGCCGCCCACGATCATCGTCACGCCTGCGATGGCGAATAGCACGCCGTTCCACCCCTTCAGGACGTTGTCCGCCAGCGCGAGGTTCTCGGCCACCTCGGCGGCGTCGTTCTGAAGGTTGAAGTCCTCGACGCCGTGCCGCTGCCGGAGCGCCGCGCGCCCCGACTGCATGGTGCTCGGGAAGTCCGCATCCGCCGCGACGGTGACGGTCACGCTCCCCACCCGGCCCTCGCCCATCTGATAGCGGCTGAGGTACGTGTAGGGGATGTAGATCCGCCGGGCCGTGAAGCTGAAATCGACCGGGATGAACTCGAGGGGGAGCGGCGCGTTGACACCCACCACCGTGAACCGCACGGCGTCGATCGTGAGGGTACGGCCGACGGGGTCCGCGCTGCCGAAGAGGTCCTCGACGAGCGCCGAGCCGACCACGGCGACGCGCGAGCGCCCGATGATGTCGAGCGGCACGAGGGTGCGGCCCTGGATGACGGGCCAGTGCCGCTGTTCGAGGTACCCAGCGTCCACGCCGCGGACCTGGAGGCGCCGCTGGCCGAGTGGCGTGGCAACTATCATGTCCTGGCCGGCGACGTTGCCGTACACCGACTCGACCCCCGGCACGCGGCGCAGCGCCTCGAGGTCGGCGGCTTTGAGGCCGGGATGCATGAGGTCGGCGGCGCGGCGGCTGTCGCTGCGCGGGCTCCCGTCGTACAACGAGAAGCTCCTCGGCAGGCCCATTCGCCGAAGCTCGTCGTAGGCCATCGTCTTCACCGCGGCGGCGAGCGACGTCATCGCCACGACGGACGCGCACCCGAATACGATACCGGAGAGGGTGAGGACCGAGCGCACCTTGTGCGCGCCGATCTCGCGGAAGGCGTCGCGTGCCAGCTCCCACGTCGCATCGAGCGCGCCCGCGAGTCGGCCCCGGCGCCCGGCCGCGGCGGTCTCCACCGGCCAAGCCGCCGGCTCAGCCATAGCGCAGTGCCTCGACCGGCGAGAGCCTCGCCGCCTGGATCGCGGGGAAAGTGCCGGCGACGAGGCCGGTGGCGAGCGCCGTCGCGAGCGCGAGGCCGGCGACGAAGGGGCTCACCACGGCCGGCACCTGCATGAAGTGCGCGACCAGTCCGGTGAGCGCGGTGCCGAGGCCGAGGCCGGCGAGGCCGCCCAGCACCGCCACGACCACCACCTGCGCGAGCACGTGCGCGAAGATGCCGACTCCCGTGGCGCCCAGCGCCATGCGGGTGCCGAACTCGCGCACCCGCTCCACGACGGAGGCGAGCAGGATGTTCGCGATCACGATGCCGCCGGTGAAGAGCGACACCGCGCCTACCACCAGGAAGATGAAGTTGATGAGCATCAGGAACTGGGTGTTGTCGCCGCCGGCGCCCTGGCCGGAGGGCTGAAGCTCGAAGTCCTCCACGCCGTGGCGCATCGCAAGCAGGGTGCGCACTTCCGCCTCCGCGACCCTGGCGCCGTCCTGCGGCCGCGCCTTCAGCGTCATGAAGTCGAGGCGGTCGTTACCCGACAGGTTGGCGATCCCGGTGGTGATGGGGATGTAAGCGCGGCGGTTGCGGTACTCGAGCGCGTTATCCTCCCAGACCGCGAACTTGAACTCCTCGCGCTCCATCACGCCCACCACCACGTAGTTCTTCCCGCCGATGTTGACGAGCTGGTTGAGGGCACGCTCGGGGTCCCCGAACAGCGAGTCCGCGTACTTCCAGCCCAGCACCGCGACCCGTGCCCGCCGACGGACGTCCAGATCGCCGAGGAAGCGGCCCACCAGCGGCCGGATGTCGTTGATGAAGGCGTAGTCCGGCACCGTGCCGATCACTTCGCCGTCGAAGCTGACGCCGCCCGCGCGGTAGGGCAGCTCGTGGCTCCAGCCGGGGCTCACCGCGAGGAGCGTGTGGGCGCGGTCCTTCAGCATCTGGGCGTCGCGGTAGGTGAGGCGGTCGGAGCGGAGCTCGCGCGCGGTTGGCGTGATCGCCATGTCGCGGTTGCGCGCGATGATCGTCCCGGCGCCGCCCACTTCGTTGAGGAACTGGGTGGTGAGCGCCGTCTGCCCGCCGAACAGCGCCAGCACCGTGACGATGCTCGCGGTGCCGAGAATGAGGCCCAGCAGCGAGAGGACGGTCTGGCCCCAATGCCGCCGCGCTTCGTCGAGACCGGTGAGCAGCGCCTCCGCGAAAGTCACACTACGCGACCGTCGGAGATGTGGATGGTGCGGTGCGCCTCGGCGGCGACCTTGGAGTCGTGGGTGACGAGAAGGATGGTGTGGCCCGCCTCGTGCAACTCGCGAAAGGTCTTCATCACCTCGGCGCCGGACTGCGAGTCCAGGTTGCCGGTGGGTTCGTCGGCCATGAGGATGGCCGGCTCGCCGACCAGCGCGCGCGCGATCGCCACCCGCTGCCGCTCCCCACCCGACAGCTCGTCCGGACGGTGATCCATCCGGTCGCCCATGCCGAGCCGCGCGAGGATGGCGCGCGCCCGGGACTTCCGCTCCGCGCGAGGGATCCCGCCGCGATACTGGAGCGGGAGCGCGACGTTCTCGAGCACGTTGAGCCGCGGCATCAGGTTGAAGGTCTGGAAGACGAAGCCGACCTTCCTGTTCCGCACGTGCGCCAGCGTCTTGCCCCGGAGGCGGCTCACGTCCTGTCCGTCCAGCTCGTAGCTGCCGGCCGTGGGCGTGTCCAGGCAGCCGAGTATGTGCATGAGGGTGCTCTTGCCGGAGCCGGAAGGGCCGGTGATCGCGACGAACTCGCCCGCCTCGATGTCGCAGTCGGCGCCCCGCAGCGCCGGCACGTCAACCCGGCCCAGGCGGTAGGTCTTCTCCAGGCCGTTCGCGTGTATAAGTGGCACTACGACGTCCGCCGCACGCTCTTGGCCCGGTCGGCCGCCGCGACCGGGTCCTCGAGGGCCACCGAGTCGCCCGGCGCGATGCCTGGTCCGGTGATCTCGACGTGCGCGATGTCGGAAAGGCCGAGCGTGACGGGAGTCGCGTGCGCCTCACCGCCCGAGACCTTGAAGACGACCGGCTTTCCTTCCTGGTAGATGATTGCCTCGACCGGGACGCGCACCACGTTCCGCCGCGTCGGGCCGGCGATGCGCACGTTGGCGGTCATGCCGGGGCGCAGCACGCTCTGGCGTCCACGCACCTCGACCTCGACGTCGAAGACCCGCACGCGGTCCTGCTGGCGCGCCGCGGGTGGGACGAGCCGCACGACGCCCTCGACCGTGTCGTCGGGGAAGGCGTCCACGTTGAGCTGCACGCGCTCACCACGCGCCACCTTTCCGATGTCAACTTCATTCACCGCCGCCTTCACGATCAGCACCGAGAGGTCGCCGATGGTGAACATCTCGGTACCGCCGCCGAAGGCGCTGGTGCCGCCCACGACGGTTTCGCCCTCTTCGACGCCGCGCAGGATCACCACGCCGGCGGCGGGCGCGCGGATCGAAGCGAGCTGCGACGAATCGTTAGCGACCACGCCGCTCTCTTCCACGAGCCGGAGCTGGTTCTGTACGCGGTGCAGGGTGTTCTCAGCCTGCTCGATCGCCGCTCGTTTTTCCTCGATCTGCTGCTGGGTGATCATCGTGCCGACGGTGAGCCCTTGCGCGCGGTCGTAGTCGCGACGGGCGTTGTCCCGCGCGATGCGGGCGGAAGTGACGTCACTCCGCATCTGGGCGAGCTGGTTGGCCTGCGCGATGTCGGGAACGACGGTGGCGAGGAGTTGGCCCGCGCGAACCACGTCTCCCTCGCCCACCAGCAGCCGGCGCACGATCCCGGAGATCGGCGACTTGACGACGATCTGGCGGTCGGGCTCGACCACACCGGTTTCCTCAATGGTTACGTGGATGTCGCCACGGTCGGCGAAGCCGACCTTGAAGGGGTAGGGCGAGTCACCGCCCTCGCCGCTAGCCTTGGAGCATGCGGCGAGGGCCAGCAGCGGCAGGAGGGCGAGCATCGGGTGATGGCGCATCGATTCTACCTTTGCAATCCATTGGGCAGCATGGAGTTGGCCGGGGTTCAAATGCCCTACGGCCACCGCCGACGTTAGGATTCAGACCGGCCCAGCGCGGCCGTCTAACACCGGGCATCCCAGCAGCGTATACTAGTGGTCAGGTCCGCATTTCGCCTTTTACCGGAGAGGGTAACGATGCAGCGACGCTCTTCCGTGCTCTTTGCCGCCATCGGCCTCGCGGCCTCCGCCTCGGCCGCTCGCGCCCAGGCGGCTCCAGCGGCCCAGGCCACGCCCCCGCTCGAGATCGGCGCGGTGGCGCCGGACTTCGCGCTGCCCGGCGCGACCCGTTTCGGGGTCCTGCAGGACCCGATCCGCCTCAGCGACTTTCGGGGGAAGACCGTGGTCCTGGCGTTCTACTTCCGATCGCGAACGCGTGGCTGAACCGTTCAAATGAACGCGTACCGTGATCAGTACGCGCAGCTATTCAGGGACGGCCGTAACGTGGTGCTCATCGCCATTAGCGCGGACCCCGATACGATGCAGGCGGCGTGGGCACGGGAGAGCGAGTTCCCGTTCCTCTTCGCGAGTGATTCGGGCGCGGTGGTGGGGCGTGCGTACGGCGCGCTGGCCTCGCGGCCGACCATGACGAACCGGAATCTCTTCGTGGTGGGGCCGGATGGCAGGATCGCGTACCGGGCGGTGCCGTTCCGGGAGGTGGATCCGACGGCGTACACCGAGCTGGGGCAGGCGATCGATAGGACTGTGCCGGCGGCAGGGAACTGAGAAACGGTTGAGGAAAGAGAAGCGTTGAAGGTCAACGCCTTTCCCCCACCGCCCTCCGCACTGCCGCCTCGATATCCTGGTCCGGACCGACCCCGGTGTACACCACGCGTCCCCGAGCGTCCAGCGCCACCACGTAGGACGTCGCCGGGGCCTCGAACGCGCGCACCGCGCTCCCGGTGGCATCGAAGAAGAACCGGAATGGCATCCGGTGGGTCTCGAGGTGACGGCGCATCGTGTTCCGCGTCTGGTTGACGCCCACTCCCACCACGACGAAATCCACGCGCCGGCCATACCGCTGATATGCGGCCTCCATCTTCGGCAACAGTGCCCGGCAGTTCGTGCACCAGGTCGCCCAGAACTCGACCAGCACGGGACGGCGCCCCACGAACGCCGAGAAATCCGCCGCCTGCCCGTCCAGGTCCTCGACTTGCACGGCCGGCGGCGTCGCGCCGAGGGCGATGCCGATCACTTCGTCCTGCGCGGCGAGTACGCGAGGGCAGGTAAGGGCGGTCGCGGTCGCGAGCGCGGCTAGCGCGAGCGTGGTCTGGAGGGTCCTACTCACAGGACAGTTCCCATCTGTATGAAGTAGTACTCGGCCATACCGAGCAAGACGAGTCCCGCCGCTCGTTTGATCCACAGCATCCATCGGCCGGAGCGTGGCAGCGCGGCGAGCGTTCCCGACGAGAGGCCCACTACGATCAGCAGCGCCGTCATGCCCAGCGAGAACACGAAGAGGTAGATGAAGCCGAGCGCCGCGCTCTTCGTCGAGGCGACCCAGGTGAGCACCGCGGCGAACGCCGGAGCACCGCACGGCGCGGCCACGATGCCTGATGTCGCGCCGAGGAGGAAGACCGCGGGATACGAACCTCCGCCGAGGCTTCTAGCCCAGGCCACGAGCCGCTGAGGCGCGGAGACAGGGATGACGTCGAGCATGGCAAGCGCGAAGAGGAGTAGAAGGTTCCCGGTTGCGAAGCGCACCCAGGGATTCGACCCGATGGTGCCGAACAGCGAGCCGGTGAGCCCGGCCAGCAGCCCGAGCAGCGCGTAGAAGAGCGCGAGGCCGCAGGCGTACGTAAGCGTGAGGCCGATGGTCCTCGCCCGTGATGCGTTCTGGCGGGCGCTGCCGGCCAGGAGCCCGGCGGTGATGGGGATCATCGGATAGACGCACGGGGTGAGGCTCGTGACGAGGCCCGCGCCGAACAGCGCCGCCGCCGCCGTCAGGGGACGGTGGTGGAGGGACTCCGAAAGGCCCTGCAGCGTGGCGAGGATCGCGGGCATCAGGTCGAAAGGTACGCCGGAAGACTGGGGATTGCCGCCGGGCGCGCCGGGCGCCTGTCAGAACGCCATCGTCAGCGCCGAGCCGAACTCGAAATGCGCATCCGGGCTCCAGCCGAAGTCCAACCCGAACAGCGAACCCTTGGATAGCTGGAAGCGGAAGCCGGCGCCGTAACCGGTGTGCAGGCCGTTCGTCTCGAAGCGCTCATCGTGGCTCCACACCCGCCCGACGTCCGCGAATGCCAGTAGCCACAGCCGGAACGGCGAGCTGGCGAAGGCGCCGTCCCAGTACTTGTAACGGAGATCCACGCTCGCGAGCGCCTTGTTCTCGCCGATCCAGCGCCCCGGCAGGTTGGAGCGCAGCGTCGTGGGGCCTCCGAAGCCGTCGTCCGGCCGCCAGGCGGTCAGTCGCTCGTAGGCGATGTAGAAGGGGAGACGGTCGTCCGACAGCTCGAGCGACTGGCGGAGCCCGAGCGTGGTCCGCAGCCCCAGGGGGATGAACTCGCGGGCGCCGAAGGCGTAGCGAGTGTAGTCGAAGTCGCCCGAGCCCTTGAGGCCGCGCACCGCGAGTGCTTCGACCAAGACCCCCCGCGACGGCGTCGCTTCTTCGTCCCGCGTGTCGAAGAAGAGGCCGCCGCGCAGCTCTGCGCTGGTGGACGATCCCGTGTCGCTCGTGAACCCCGTGTCGATCGTGTCGCCGAGGGCGGTGGGAAGTCCGTCCAGCGTCCTTGCCGCGTAGTGGCGCCACTGGCCGCCGACCTGAAGGTGCAGCGGTCCGGCGATGCGCCGGCGTATGGCGAGGAGTCCGGTGGTGCGCACCAGGGAATAGCGGTAGTAGTGAGAGACGCCGCCGTTCGCCGCTTCCAGCGAATCGTCCACCTCGGTCGCGTTCCCGATCCCGTAGAACGGCGCGCGTCGTCCGCGCTGCGCGCCGCCCATGGCGAGGAACCGCCAGCCCGGCCAGTGCCCCGAGTAGTCGAGCGTGAGCTGGATGCCGCGGGTGCCGCTGGTCGAGATCCACGCGGTGGGCTCGATCGAGATGCCGACGGGGATCGGGCCCGGCGGAGGCGCCTTCCGCCACCCGCCGGTGATGCTCACCATGAGCCCCTCGAGCGAGCTGTAGGTGGGCACGGGGAAGAGGTAGAAAACCCACGGCTCGGACCGCTGCTGCGCGCGTCCGAGCCGGGGCGCAAGAATGAGCAGGGCGGCGAGCGCCGCGGCCGTTCGATTCAGCGTGGCGCAGGCGTGTCGTAGAGGTAGGCGGAGTCCACCAGCCGCGCCTCGCGGCCGTCGTGCACGGCGAAACGGCTGGGGTAGGCCGTGGCCGCCTCGCCCACGCGGCTGGGGTAGAGCGAGGCCGCCCCGAACTCGCCGCGCTTGTTCAGGGCGTAGAAGTTGAGTTGGAACTTGGGGCGGCCGCGGGGATCGAGCAGGCGCGGCTCCGTCGTCGCGACCACCCGTCGCAGCGTCTCGAGGCAGGCGTCCGTGGGCGTGAGGCCGCGCCGCATCCCCTCGACCGTCAGGAAGCCGCCGCACACCTTGATGTTCGACTCGCCGCGGCCGGTGGAGCCCGCCGCGCCCACGTCGTTGTCGGTGTACTGCCCGGCGCCGATGATCGGTGAGTCGCCCACGCGCCCCGGGATCTTCCACGCCAGCCCGCTCGTCGTCGTCACCGACGAGATCTCGCCGCGCGCGTTCACCACGGCGCAGTTGATCGTCCCAGTGGGCGGACGAACGAACGTCTCGCCGCGCTCGACATCCAGGAAATTGTCGTTGGGATTGAGGTTGGCGCGCCAGCGGAGCCACGCCTGGCGGGACGCATCCGTGAGCAGGTTCTCGACTTGGAAGCCGAACGACACCGCGAACCGCTGTGCCCCCTCGCCCACCAGGAAGATGTGGTTGGTGTAGCGCAGCACCAGTTTCGCCACTTCGCTCGGCGTCTTGATCCCCTCGAGGCAGCCCACCGCGCCGGCCCGCTTGGTCGGGCCGTGCATGCACGAAGCGTCGAGCTGCACGACGCCATCCGCGTTGGGCAGGCCGCCGTAACCGACCGAGTTGTCGTTCGGGTCCAGCTCCTGGATCTTCACGGCCTCGACCACGGCGTCCAGCGTGTCCACGCCCTGGTTGAGCAGCTCCATCGCGCGCGCGACGCCCCTGATGCCGTTCGCCGAGGCGACGACGCAGGGCCGCGAGCCCTGCCGGAGGACGACGGAGGGGGCCGGGAACCCCGGGGCCTTCGCCGCGGCCTTGCCCGCGAGCGGCAGGGTGGCGGCGCCGGCCAGCAGGAAGTCCCGACGAGACAGCTGATCCATCACGGTCGCTCCGGAGCGGGTGTTGTTCTCGGCAAAGATAGCGGTCGGTTCACTGGGATGGCCACCTCGGCCCAGGATTGGCCGGGGTAACGGGCATCCGAGATACGCACCAGCGCGCCGCCCCGTTGCCGCTCGACCTGGAAAACGGGGAATCGCGCCCAGCGGAGGTAGGTGCGGCCATCGGAAGTGGCGGCCGCGGCGCGCGCTTCGGAGGTCGAGTCCCCCGTGGAGATGACGTCCCAGTCATCCCCAAGGCTTGGCCGCTCGAGCCAGGCGATGGATGTGCGCACGTACCCCCGGTCCGTGTCCATCACCACGTCCCTCTGAAACGGGTTCGCGGGAACGGGCGCCGTCATGAGGTGGCGGATCGTCAGGCGGTCGCTCTGGGCGGTTTCCACCAGCCGTCGCCCGGCGACGTTGAGCGCCGCCATAGCCAGCGCATAGGCGAGTGTCAGAACGAGCGCCACCCGCGCCGGTCCGCCCGCCCGCGGGACCTCCTTCGACCATTGCCAGCGTGACCAGATCGCGCCGGCAAGCAGCAGGATCCAGATCCACGGGTCCACGATGAACAGGGTGTCGCCGTAGAACCACCGGTCGCTGAACGGCATCAGGAAGCGCACGCCGTAGGTGTTCAGGAAGTCGAGGAGCGGGTGACTCGTGACGGACATCGCGGCGAGCACGACCAGCCACCACGGGTCTGACGGTGCGGCTCCCGGCTCCCGGCGTCGCCTCACCCCGCGGTCCCAGGCCAGCATCAGCCCGGCCAGCACCAACGGCCAGACCGCGATCGCCAGCACCCCGTGCGTCCATCCTCGTCTGAAGCCGAGCGCCGTGACGGGGCCCCAAGCGTACGCGAACACGTCAACATCGGGCAGGTTCGCTCCGACGAGCAAGGTGGCCGTGCCAAGCGCTGTTTTCCGCTTCAGACCGGACTCGGCCAGGCCGAGCCCGACCAGGGTGTGGCAGAGATTGTCCATCGGCTGATAGGTTGTGGCACCCACCCAGGGGGAGGCCGGTATGCTGGAAACGTTGGACCTCGACAAGAGAATCGAAAAAGACTCCTACGACAAGTCGTTCAAGGAGCTGCGCGACAAGCTCCGCGACCTCCAACAGGAGACCTTCGACGCGAAGATCCCAGTCGCCGTGCTGTTCGAGGGCTGGGACGCGGCCGGCAAGGGCGACTGCATCGAGAAGCTGGTGGGCCGGCTCGACCCGCGCGGCTACAAGGTTCACCCCATCTACGAGCCGCTGCCGGAAGAGCGGCTGCGTCCCTTCCTGTGGCGCTTCTGGACCAAGATACCAGGGCGCGGGGAGATGGCGATCTTCGACCGCTCCTGGTACGGCCGGGTGATGGTCGAGCGGGTGGACGGAATAGTGACGAAGCAGCAGTGGCAGTCAGCCTACAACGAGATCGCGCAGTTCGAGCGCATGCTCACCGACGACGGGTCGGTGATCGTCAAGTTCTGGCTGCAGATCAGCGAGAAGGAGCAGCGGAAGCGGTTCGAGAAGATCGAGAAGAGCAAGTACGACGCGTGGCGGGTGACGAAGCAGGACTGGGCGACGCACCAGAGGTACGACGAGTACCTGGGGGCCGCCGAGGAGATGCTCGAGCGCACCAGCACGGCCTACGCGCCGTGGACCATCGTCGAGGCGCACGACAAGTACTACCGCCGCATCAAGATCTTCAAGACGCTGGCCGACGCGATGCAGTCCGCGCTCAACGCCAAGGCGGGAGCGGCGAAGCCCGTGCGGACCGCCCGGGCCAGTGTTTCCGTCCCGGCGCTCAAGGAGATGGAGACGGTCCTCGACCGCGTGGACCTGAAGAAGGCGCTCTCCGAGAAGAAATTCGAGGAAGAGCTGGAGAAGTACTCGGTGCGGCTGCGCGCGCTGGAGTTCAAGTGCTTCGAGGAGCGCATGCCGGTGGTGATCGCCTACGAGGGCTGGGACGCCGGGGGCAAGGGCGGCAACATCCGGCGGGTCATCGGCTCGCTCGATCCGCGCGGGTACAGCGTGATCCCCATCGCGGCGCCCAAGGGTGATGAGGCGACGCACCACTACCTGTGGCGCTTCTGGCGGCAGATCCCGAAGGCCGGCCACCTCGCCATCTACGACCGCACCTGGTACGGGCGTGTCCTGGTGGAGCGGGTCGAGGGCTTCTGCGCTGAGGCGGAGTGGCGCCGCGCCTATCAGGAGATCAAGGAGTTCGAGCTGTCGCTCGCCAACTTCGGCACGGTCATCGTGAAGTTCTGGCTGCACATCTCGAAGGAGGAGCAGCTCCGGCGCTTCAAGGAGCGCGAGAAGCTCGAGTACAAGCGCTTCAAGATCACCGAGGAGGACTGGCGCAACCGTGACAAGTGGGACCTGTACCGGGCCGCCGTGGTCGACATGATCACCAACACCAGCACGACCTGGGCGCCCTGGACGATCGTCGAGGCGAACGACAAGTACTGGGCGCGCATCAAGGCGCTGCGGACCATCGTCGAGGCGATCGAGGAAGGCCTGAACCGGAACAAGGACGAGAAGAAGGGCAAGACCGGCAAGAACGGCAAGACCGGCAAGAAGAAGAAGAAGGACGCCTGATGGACCGCACGGGGCAGGTGCTCGTCAATCGCTACCGGCTCGTCCGCGAGCTGGGTTCCGGCGGGATGGGCACCGTGTACCTCGCGGAGCACGTGCACCTGGGGCGGTCAACCGCCGTCAAGCTGATGCACAAGGAGCTGACGCTGGAGCCCGATGCGGAGCAGCGCTTTCGCCGCGAGGCCCTCCTCGCCGCGAAGATCAGCCACTCCAGCGTCGCCCAGGTCTACGACTTCGACTGCACGCCGTACGGCGAGTTCCTGCTGGCGATGGAGTACGTCGAGGGGGAGACCGTAGCGCAGCGGCTCAAGACCTCGGGGCCGTTCCCGCTTGCCCTGGCTCTCCAGGTCCTGAAGGAGGTTGCCGAGGGGCTCGACGTGGCCCACGGCCTCGGCATCCTCCACCGCGACATCAAGCCCGAGAACCTCATGCTCGCGGCGGGCGGCGTGGTGAAGCTGCTCGACTTCGGCGTGGCGCGCGCCTTCGAGACCACCAGCAGCATCACGTCGGCGGGCTTCGCGGTCGGCACGCCGGCGTACATGAGCCCGGAGCAGCTCATGGGCGAGCCGCTCGGCCCGGCGAGCGATCTCTACGCCCTCGGCACCGTCTTCTACGAGATGCTGACCGGCCAGCCCGCGCACTCGGGCAAGTCGTTCGCGGAGTTCCGCGCCAAGCGCATGAGCCAGCCACCGACGGCCCTGCACCTGCTCCGTCCGGAGATCCCCACCGCGCTCACTGAGGTCGTGGCGCGGGCGCTGGATCCGGAGCCCAGGGGACGATGGCCCTCCGCCACCGCGTTTGCGCGCGCCGCCGATGATGCGGTCAAGGCGGCCGCGCCGCCGGCGGTAGGCGCGTCGCCGCGCCGGAGCAGGGTCTCAGGCCAGCTCGACCGGTGGCAGTCGCACTTCGCGGCGCTCCGCTTCGCCGGCCGCGAGCGCGAGATGCGGATGGTGCGCGACGCGTGGGCCACCGCGCGCACCGGCCGGACCACGCTGCTCTGGATCGAGGGAGACGAAGGGGCCGGCAAGTCGTCGTTCTTCGAGCAGGCCGAACGCGAGGCCGCGGGCGACGAAGCAGCACAGGTCACCGGGCGCGGTTACGAAGCCGACGTCGTCCGCCCCTACGGACCGTGCCTGCCGATACTGCGGCGCGCGCTCCAGCTTCGCGCGGCCGAGGGGCGCACCTGGCCCGCCATCCTGGCCCTCGCCGATGCCAGGCTCGATACGCGCGCGCCGGACCGCGCGGTGCTCTACGACGAGGTGACGCTCCTGGTGCGCGGTGCGGCCGAGCGCGGGCCGGTGCTGATCGGCATGGAGGACCTCGACTGGTGCGACCCCGCCTCGATCTCGCTGTTCGAGTTCCTCGCGCACGACATCTCGGACGTGCCGCTACTTCTCGTGACCAGCAGCTCCGTGGGGCGCGGCACGTCGGAGGTGCGGGAGCGGATGCGACGGCTCGAGAACGTCATCTGGGTCACGCTCCGCCCGCTCGGCTACGAGGCTGTCGCCGCCTGGCTCTCCCGCGCGCTGGGCCGTGAGGCGCCCGAGGAATTGGTGCGCTTCGTCTACGGCCATACCGAGGGCAACGCGTTCTTCATCGAGCAGGTGGTCAGATCGCTCATCGAGCGCGGCGACATGGACCGGGTCACCGACGAGCTGCGCGTGTCGTTCGCGGACGCTCCGCCGCCCGAGGCTGTCGCCGACGTCGTGCAGCGGCGGCTCAAGGGGATGTCCCCCGCGGCGCGGGAGATCCTCCAGATAGCGGCGGTAGTGGGTCGCGAGTTCGACGTTGACCTGCTCATCGAGCTCTCGACCCGGGCCGAGGACGCCGTCCTCGACGCCCTCGACGAGGCGGTCTTCGCCGGCGTGCTGTCGCCGCTCCAACGCCCACAGGGCGACTGGTATCGGTTCACCCACAACAAGCTCGGGCAGGTCCTGGCGCAGGCGATGAACGCGCGGCGCCGGCGCAAGCTCCACGGCCAGATCGCCGAAGCGCTGGCGCAGCATCCCGACTCCCCCGCCGGCGTCATGGCCTGGCACTGGTACCATGCCGGCGATTTCGCCCGCGCGTCCGTGGCGGCCCGCGTGGCGGCGCGCCACGCCCTCAACGTCCACGACTACGACGACGCGGTGACGTTCGCGGTGATGGCGGCCGAGACCGGCGAGACGGCGGAAGAGAAAGGCGAGGCGCACGAGCTGCGCGGCGACGCGCTGCGGCGCCTCGACCGTAACGGCGAGGCGGCGGCCGCGTACGCCCGCGCCCGCCTGGTGGGAGACGCGAGCCCCGAGGCCGCGACCAACCTCAGGCGAAAAGAACTGCGTTGCGCGCTGGTGGCCGGTACGGTGAGTCCGGTGGCCGCGGCGGCGGAGGCGAAGAAACTGGCCGAGAACGCGGGAGCGCTGCCGCCTCAGAAGCGCACGGCGGTGGAGATCGTCCTGGCCGAAGCGCTGGCCGCGGCGGGCGAAGTCCCGGAGGCGATCGAAGCCGCGAAGCGGGCGAAGGCCGCGGCGGAAGAGACGGGCGACCGGTTCCAGGTGGGTGAGGCCCTCCTGGCCCTCGGCCACGCCGAGCTGAAAGCGAGGAACCTCGACGAGGCGGTCCGAGCCGCGCGCGAGGCGAGCGTCATCTTCGCCGAGGCTGCCGACCCCTACTCGTCGGCGCGCGCCGCGTCGCTGATCGGCCAGGTCGCGGCCGCCGCGAGTGACCTGCCCGCCGCGCGCGCCGCCTTCGACGACGCGCTCCGCCAGGCGGAGCGCGCCCACGTCACGCGGTTGGTCCGCCAGATCAAGGAGAGGCAGGCCGAGCTGGAGGGGTAGGACGCTCAGCCCGCGGCAGGCTCTCCTCCACGCGGATTGCGCAGCAGCTTCGCCACTTCCTCCTGCCCCTGGATCGCCAGCTCGATCTCCGCCTCGAGTTCCCGCGCCGCCGAGAGGTCCGCGCTTAGCTGATCCACCGTGCCGACGCCCGCCTTGAGCCGCAGCAGGTCGAGCCGGATGTTCTCCAGCGCCGCCACTGAGACGCCGAGCCTTTTCTGTGCGACGTCACGCTGAGCTGCCAGGTCGTCCCGCAGCTTCTGTCTCCCGCCCGCGATGACGGCGCCGGCCGGCGCGCCCGTGATCTTAAGCGAGGCCGACTTCGCCGCCGGGTCCTCGGCGCTCACGTCCTCCAACATCGCCGCCAGCTCCTCGACCCGCGCCCGGGTGGCCTGCGCGTCGGCCTCGAGACGCCGCACCAGCGCGGGGAGGTCCTTGAGCTCCTTGCGGGTCTCTTTAGGCAGAGACTCGAACAGCGCGTCCGCCGCCAGGCCAATGGCGAGCTCGGTCGGACGATGCGTTGCGCCGGCCGGCAGCGCGGGCCGCTTGACTCCCACCCCGGCGACCTTGAACAGCCACTTGCCCACCCTGCCGAGCCAGAGGCGCGAGCCGAGGTCGGGCTTGGTTTCTCCGCTCGCCTTCAAGATCCGACCGGGAATGGCGCGGCCGAGGAGGACGCCTGTGCCGGAGATGACATACGACGAAAGGAAGACTGTGAACCACCCCGTCCCCTCCCTAGCCGCCGGAAACAGGATGACCGCGAGCCCCGAGGCGATGGCGGTGCCGAACGCCACCAGCGTGGCCCCGCGTAGCAGCCGGCCGAACAGCGACGGCCCGCCCGTCTGCTCGAACGCGATCTCCTCGCGGCGCCGCTCGGTATGCTGGCGCACCGCGAGCCGGAGATCCTCGAGGCCGTATCCGGCCGCCAGTATGCGCTGTGTCTGGTGCAGGCGGTACAGAAGATAGGCACCCCACGAAAGTCCGAGACCGACAATCGAGCCCGCGTTGAGGCCACCCTCCACCCAACGCCAGGCGGTCAGGGCCATCAGCGCCGACCAGCCGTAGAGCGCCGGTTTTGCGCCGCGGCCCTTGGTGAGCCACACCCGCAGCGGCGCCGGCAGCTCGCGGGAAAGCTCAGTGGACTGCGCCACCGCCTCGGCCAGCGCTTCGCCCGTGGGGAACCGCGCGGCCGGGTCCTTGGCCAGGCACCTGTCAACCGCCTGCGCGATGCGCTTCGGGATGCCCGGCGCGGCCGACCCCAACGGCGGCGCCGGCTTGGTGATCTGCATCGCGAGCAAGGCGGGGATGTCGGGAGCGTCGAAAGGCAACTTCCCCGACAAGGCGAAGAACCCGACGACCCCGAGGGAGTAGAGGTCGCTGCGCCCGTCCACCGGCTCGCCGCAGGCCTGCTCCGGGCTCATGTACTGCGCGGTGCCCAGCACCTCGCCGACCGCCGTGCTCCCCGAGGTCTCCGTGACCCGCGCGATCCCGAAGTCGCTCACCAGCGCCCTGCCGCTCCCCTGCTCGAGGAGGATGTTGTCGGGCTTGATGTCGCGATGGACGATCCCCCGCAGGTGGGCGTAGGCGAGTGCCCATGCCACTTCCTGGATCAGCTTCGTCCCATCTCTGGGCGAGAGCGGGCCCTTGGCGCGGATGCGCTGACCGAGGGTCTCGCCCTCCACGTACGCCATCACAAAGAAGACGAAGTCGTCGACCGTCTCGACCGCGAAGATCGGGATGATGTTGGGGTGGGACAGCTTGGCCGCCGTCTGCGCCTCGCGCAGGAACCGTTCGCGCAGCGCGGGCTGCGCGGCCATGGCAGGCGGGAGGAGCTTGATTGCGACGGAGCGGTCGAGGGCTACGTCGCGAGCGAGGAAGACGATTCCCATTCCGCCGCGCCCCAGCTCCCGATCGAGCGAATACCGGCCGATGAGGGCCTGCTGGAGGGCGATGAACTCGGGAGCGACTGCGTCGGGCATGGGCCTATCCTACCACCGCGCGCCGGGGGTTGCCAGAAACGACGCGAAACGGCGCCGCGAGGTTTCCCGCCGGCTCCCGGAGTCGCGTCTTGCCGACCCTCGCCTCAGGCACTTATGTACACGCGCCCATGAGCGACCAGTCGCGGAACATCGGCCACGGCGCCCGCGTGGAGAACCAGATCCGGGGGATGGCCATCCTCCTCGGCATCTTCACGTCGGTCAGCCTTGTGATCGGTGTGACGGTCGGCTCGTGGAGCTGGCTGCTGCTCGCCGGATGCGCCGCGGGCTGGTGCGTGCTGGGCGGCTACTACCTCATCAATCGCGGCATCATCGAGCCGGTGGGCGACGCGATCGGGCGCATCGTCGTGCCGAGCGGCAGCTCGACGCCGTCGGTCAACCAGCACTCGAACATCCAGGCGATGGAGGCACGCGGCGAGCTCAGAAAGGCCGCGGAGGCGTACCGCGCCGTGATCGAGACGGAGCCGGAGGACATCGTGGCGTGCGAGAAGCTGGGCCAGCTCGCCTTCCGGGAGCTGAAAGATTTCGGGCTGGCGATCTGGGCGTACCGCGAGGCCGACCGGCGGGTGAACGAGCCGAAGCGGCAGCTGGGCTACGCCCTGATCGTCGCGGGCATCTACCGAGACAACGTCCAGGACACGGGGAAGGCGATCGTGGAGATAAGGAAGGTGCTCGACCGTTTCCCGGACGCGCCGAACGCGGCGCAGCTGCGCGCCGAGCTGGACGAACTGAAGGCCCGCCACTTCGGGGCCCAATGACGCGCCGGCAGCGGCTCGATCCCTCCGTCTTCCACCTGCCCGTCGAAAAGATGCGGCAGGGCTACTACACCGATAAGTACTTCGTCCGCGCCCGCGAGATCCTGCTGGCCGACCAGCACCGTCCCCGCGTGACGATGCAGGTGTTCGGCAAGTCTCACTCGTTCCTGGGCGGCATGGACGAGGCCGTCGCGATCCTGAAGCTCTGCTCCGTCGAGTGGGAAGAGCTCACCGTCCACGCCCTCCATGACGGCGATGAGGTCGAGCCTTGGGAGACGGTGATGCTGATCGAAGGCCCGTACGACGCCTTCGCGCATCTCGAGACCCTCTACCTGGGGGTCATCGCGCGGCGCACCAAGGTCGGTACCAACACGCGCCGGGTCGTCGAGGCGGCGCGGCCCAAGGAAGTGATGTTCTTCCCGGCCCGGCACGACCACTGGCTGGTCCAGACCGGCGATGGGTACGCGGCCCACGTGGCAGGCGCGATCGGCGTCTCGACCGATGCCCAGGCCTCCTGGTGGGGGAGCGAAGGCGTGGGCACCGTCCCCCACGCGCTCATCGCCGCGTACGGCGGGGACACCGTTCTCGCGACCACCAAGTTCGCGGACCTGATGCCGGCGCACACCCGGCTCGTCACCCTGGTGGACTTCGACAACGACTGCGTCGGCGCCAGCCTCGCCTGTGCCCGCGCCCTCGGCGACAAGCTCTACGGGGTCCGGCTCGATACCTCCGAGACCATGGTGGACAAGTCGGTCCTGCCGCAGATGGGCACCATCCGGCCCACGGGCGTGAACCCGCAGCTCGTATGGAACGTCCGCCGGGCCCTCGACGCCGAAGGGTTCCAGCACGTGAAGATCGTCGTGTCCGGCGGCTTCACCGTCGAGAAGATCCGCCTTTTCGAGGAGCAGGGAGTGCCGGTGGACGCGTACGGCGTCGGCTCGTCGCTCTACCAGGGCCGCTACGACTTCACGGGCGACGTCGTGCTGGTCGAGGGCAAGCCCTGCGCCAAGACGGGGCGGGTCTACCGGGCGAATCCGAGGTTGGAGCGGGTGGATTAGGTGTCGGGTGTCACCCCACACCCTCACCCCCTCTTGCGCTCCCGTGCCGCTTTGTATATTTATGCACTCGTTCGCATGAGTATGCACTTCGTAACGGGAGCCGAAATGAACCGAGCCGCGAAGAAGCCGCGCCCCAATACCCCTCCGCCCGAAGCGTTCGGCATCTAGCTCCTCGCAGTCCCCCGCGCTGAAGCAGGCCTGCGCCGCCCGGGCGTTCACCTATCGCCGACGTAATCGGTAGGGGAACGTCCGGGCGAGGCGTCTCCCCTCTCCCCTCTCCCCGCTCCCCGCTCCTCTCAGGTACATTCACGGCCGGAGGGGAACGCTCATGTCCACCACGATCTTCTGGGACGTCGATACCCAGGTCGATTTCATGAGTTCGGACGGGAAGCTGTACGTGCCTGACGCCGAGTCCATCATCCCGAACCTGAAGCGTCTCACCGATCACGCGCACGCCCGCGGCTACCGTATCGTCGCCAGCGCCGATGACCATGTGCCGGGCCACCGCGAGCTGTCGGCCGCGCCAGACTTCCGGGAGACGTTCCCGCTCCACTGCATGCGTGGCACCGCGGGGCAGGCCAAGATCCCGGAGACGGCGTTGCGGGATCCCCTCGTGATCGAGCCCGAGCCCCAGGATCCGGTGGCCCTCAAGGCGCGCGTCGGCGCGCACCAGGGCGACATCCTTCTCCACAAACACTGGTTCGACGTGTTCACCAACCTGAACGTGGAGACCGTGCTCGCCGTGCTGAATCCCAACACCGTGGTGCTGTACGGCGTCGCGCTCGACGTCTGCGACAAGTACGCCATCGAGGGTCTGGTCGAGCGCCATCCCGACATCCGGCTATTCGTGGTGAGCGACGCGATGAAGCCGATAGACCGGGATGCCGCAGAGCACCTCCTCAAGCAGTGGGCCGAAGAGGGTGTCCGGATCGTCCCGACCGCCGAAGTCGTGGAAGAGGGACTGCTCGAAGCGCAGCACGCCGCGTGACGGCGCCATTCGGCCGGTTCTTCCTGCCGGGGCCCACCGAGGTGCTGCCGGAGATCCTCGCGGCCCAGGTGCGCCCGATGATCGGGCACCGCGGCACCGCCACCGAAGCGCTCCTGGGCGGCGTGGACGCTCCGCTCAAGGCCGCCTTCCGCACCCGGAACCCGGTGATCATCTCGACCTCTTCCGCCACCGGGTTGATGGAGGCGGCGATCCGGAACGGCGTCCGCCGGCGAGTACTCTGTCTGGTGAACGGCGCGTTCTCGCAGCGCTTCGCCGACATCGCCAAGGCGTGCGGCACCGACCACGTCGTGGCCGAGGTGCCGCTCGGCGAGACCTTCGAGGCCGACCGGGTGCGGGACCTGCTCAAGGAAACGGGCGCCGACGCGGTCACCGTGGTCCACTCGGAGTCGGCGACGGGCGCTCTCTCCCCTCTGGACGAGATCGCCGCCGCCGTCCACGAGTTCCCGGACGTCCTCCTGCTGGTGGACGCGGTGACCTCGCTCGGCGGCTGTGCGGTCGAGACGGACGCATGGGGCCTCGACTTCGTCCTGACCGGCTCACAGAAGGCGCTCGCGCTGCCGCCCGGCCTGGCCTTCGGGGTCGCGTCGGAGCGGTTGCTCGCGCGCGCGAAGACGATCACCGGCCGCGGCATCTACTTCGACCTGCTGCCGTACGACGCGCAGGCGCGCAAGCGCCAGACGCCCTACACGCCCGCGATGTCGCTCCTCTACGCGCTCGACGCGCAGCTCCGGCGCATCGCGGCCACCGGGGGCATCGAAGCCCGCTGGGCCCGGCATCGCGCCATGCGCGAGCGGGTGGAGCGGTGGACGGGGGAGAAGGGAGAAGCGCTCGGCATCGCCTTCCTGCCGCGCGAGGGCCGGCGCTCATGGACGATCTCGTGCCACCGGCTCGAGGCCGCCGCGGACGGGCGGTCCGGGGGCAGCGTGGCGAAACGGATGGAAGCCCGCGGCTTCGTGATCGCGGCCGGCTACGGCAAGCTCAAGGACTCGACGTTCCGCATCGGCCACATGGGAGACCACACCGTGCCGGAGTTGGACGCGCTGCTCGCCGAGTTGGAAGAAGTGTTGCGCCGTGGGTGAGCGCGTCGTCGTCGCCGACCGGATCGCGGCGCCGGGCGTCCAGCTCCTCAAGGGCGTTCACGGCCTCGACGTCGTCGAGACGGTTGGCAAGGGGGCCGAGGCGCTGAGGGACGCGCTCCTGGACGCCGCGGCGCTGGTGGTGCGCAGCGAGACCCAGGTGACGCCGGAGCTGATGGCCGGCGCACCCAAGCTCCGGATCGTCGCCCGCGCCGGCATCGGCGTGGACAACATCGACCTCGAGGAAGCGACGCGGCGCGGGATCGCCGTTCTGACCGCCCCCGGCGCCAACTCCACCAGCGCCGCCGAGCACACCTTCGCGCTGATGCTCGCCCTGGCTCGCAGGATCCCGGCGGCGTCGGCCTCGGTCGCGGCGGGCAAGTGGGACCGCAAGAGCTACGAGGGCACCGAGCTGCGCGGCAAGACGCTCGCGATCCTGGGCCTGGGCCGCATCGGCTCGCTGGTCGCGCAGATCGGCCGGGCGTTCGGCATGACGGTGATCGCGCTCGATCCCTACGTCATGGCCGCGCACGCCTCGTCGCTCGGCGTTGAGTTGCTGCCGCTCGAGGAGGTGCTCGCTCGGGCGGACGTCATCACCCTCCACATCGCTCTCACCGAGGACACCCGCCAGCTCATCAACGCTGAGCGCCTCAAGCTGGTCAAGAAGACGGCGCTGCTGGTCAACACCGCGCGCGGCGCGCTGGTCGACGAGGCGGCGCTGTCCGCGGCGCTGGTGGAGGGCAGGCTCGCCGGTGCGGCGCTCGACGTCTTCGAACCGGAGCCGCTGCCCGCCGATTCACCCCTGCGCGGGGCGCCCAACGTCATCCTCACCCCGCACCTCGGGGCGTCCACGAAGGAAGCGCAGACCCGGGTCTCGATCGAGATCGCGGAGGCGGTGCGTGACGCGCTGCTCTCGGGCGACCTGCGCAGCGCGGTGAACCTGCCCGGGCTCGACGCCTCACAGCTCGCCTCGAGCCGGCCGCTCATGGACCTTGGCCAGCGGCTAGGCAAGCTCGCCTTCGGCTTGGGCTCGGGCGGCGTGCAGTCGGTGGATGTGACCTACCGCGGCACCGACGACCGTGCTGCCGACACGGCCGGCATCGCCGCGCTCTCGGGCGTCCTGGTGGCGATGGGGATGGACCGGGTGTCGCTGGTCAATGCCGGGCACCTGGCGCGCCAGCGCGGGATCCGGGTGACCCGCCGCGCCGAGGACCCGGACGTCTTCCAGACCAGCCTGAGCGTCGAGTTGGTCGCCGATGGGCGGACCGTCCGGGTGCAGGGCGCGCTCCTGGGGGACGCGCACGCGCGCATCGTGCGGATCCATGACTACCACGTGGACGTGGAGCCCTTCGGCACGCTGCTCGTGCTGACCAACCGGGACGTGCCGGGCGTGATCGGGAAAGTGGGAACGATGCTGGGCGCCGCCGGCGTCAACATCAGCGACTACCATCAGTCGCGCCCGCCGCGGCGCGGCGACGACGCCCTGGCCGCCATCGCGCTGGAGGTGCGCGCGCCGACACCGGTGCTCGAGGACCTGCGGAAGATGCCGGAGGTCACCGGCGTGTGGCAGGTGGACCTGGGGCCGCCGACGGCCTAGTCCGCGGCCTGCTCCAGAGGCGGCTGGTGGGTCTGTAGCCGGAAGCTCTGCACCGCGGTGGTAAGCCGGTCCGCCGCCCTCGCCAGGTTCTGCGCGGAAGCGGCGATCTCCTGCGTCGCGGCCGTCTGCTCTTCCGAAGACGCGGCGATCTCCTCCGCCGACGCGACGAACGATTCGGCGCTCGCGGCGAGCTGGTCCAGCCGCGCGGCGATCTCCTGAACCAGCTGCTCTGACTCCACTGCCGAGGCGTTGATCTCGCGCGACCAGATGTCGTTGTCGCCGGCCGCCTTCGCGACCGCGCCCAACCCTTCGCCCACGGTACGCGCCGCCCGTCTCGCTGCCGCGCTCCCCTCGCCGAGGCGGGTCATCGCGTCGTGAGCGCCCTTCACCCGCTTGAGTACCTGCTGCACCGTACCCTCGGTCGTGACCGCCGCCTGTGCCGCCTGGGTCGCCAGCTTGCGCACTTCGTCGGCCACGATCGCGAAGCCGCGGCCGTGCTCGCCCGCCCGTGCCGCTTCGATCGCGGCGTTCAGCGCCAGCATGTTGGTCTGGGTCGCGATCGTCTTGGTCTGCGCTACGAACCGCGAGATCTGGTTCGAGGCCTCCCTGAGCGCCGCGGACTCCGCCGCGCCCTTCTCCACCTCCGCCGCCAGGCCCTCGAGTGCGGCGCTGCTCTCCTCGAGCTGCGCCCGGTGCTCTTCGGCCACGGTCGCGAGCGCGCTGTTGCGGGCGGCCGCGTCGCGCGATGTCTCGGCGAGGCGCTTCGCGATGGCGAGGATGCGGTTCGCGTCCACCGCCGCCGCCTTCACGACCTCGGCTTGCTGCTGCGCGCGGCGTGAAAGGTCCTGAGTCGTGGACGACATCTCCTGGCCCGCGGCCGCCATCTCTTCGGTGGACGCGCTGATCTCGGCCGCCATCGCCGCCGCTTCGTCAGCCGCCGAGCGTATGGCCCCGACGAGGCGCCGGAGCGCGCCGACCATCCCGATCAACGAAGAGCCCAGGTGCGCTACTTCCGCCGTGCCTCGCGTCAGCTCGAGGTCCACGGCAAGGTCGCCCTGCGCGACCGCGCTCGCAGCAGCAGCGAGCCGCTCGACCGGCTTCGTCACGCGGCGGTTGAGCCATGCGCCGAGGCCGAAGAGCGCGAAAACCACCAACACCCCCAGGGTGATCGCCACCACGAGGATCAGCTTGCCGATGGCGTTCACCGACTCGTAGATCCGCTCCGCCGGCTGGCGCACCACCACCCACCACCGGGCGCTACCGACCCGGGCCGTCGCCGTTCGTTCGGTGCCGTGCTCGGCGTCCTGGACGGTCGTGAAGCTGACCGTGTCGGCGAAGGTGAGGCTCGGGGCCTCCGGCAGCAGCTTCAGGAGCTGGGTCGAGTCGCCGCCCACGATCAGCTTGCCGAATTGGTCCACCACCTGCACCGCCGCGCCCGCGCCGGCGTCAGAGCTCGCCACCAGGCGGGAGAGCCGATCGAGGTCGAACGTGCCTCGGAAGACGCCGACCCGGCGCTGGGTCCCGCGCGCCACGATCGGTGCCGCCATCTGGAGGGAGACGACCCTCGCCGACTCGTCATACGTCGGCTCCGACTGGTACCAGCCCGTCTGCATCGCCCGCTGCCACCACTCTTCGTCGCTCTGCACGAAATCGGACGTAGCCTCGGACGTGACCGCGTTGTAGCCGTGAGACTCCGTGAAGAACAGTTCGGCGAAATCGGAACGGTCCACGGCGGCCCGGAGGAACGCCTTGGCCACGGGATCCACCTCGAGCGAGCGGGTGGCCGTGAATCGGCGCTCGAGCTGGTCGATGGTATTCAGCGGCAGCCCCTGCTGCGCCGCCTGGGCGTCCGCCGCTTCCGCCGCGGCCACGACCGTCGGCGTCGAGGCCAGCAGCTCCAACTCGCTGCGACGCTCCCGCATGTACTGGGCGATCAGCGAGGACGTACGCTGGGCGATGTCGGCCAGTCGCCGGTCGGCGTCGGACTGGAGGTAGCCTTTCGCCACCCGCCAGGAGAGCGCCGCGACGGCGGCCACCACGATGAGCGCGGCGACGATGCCGAACGTGAGGAGATAGCTCTGGAGGCTGCGGTCGCCGGAACGACGCGGGGTAGCGGGCATCTCCGGTCAAGGTAGGGATGGCTGTTTCACGCCGCAAGCCGCTATTTTTCGCCTCTTATGCCCGACCAAGGCTTCACCCCGTACGACCCGCAAGGCGTCGAGAAGAAGTGGGAGGCGCGCTGGGAAGAGCGCGGAACCAACCACGCCGACCTCGTCGGCGCGAAGCGGCCCTTCTACAACCTCATGATGTTCCCGTACCCCTCGGCCGAGGGGCTGCACGTCGGGAACGTCTTCGCCTTCGTCGGCGCGGATATCTTCGGGCGGTTCCGCCGGCTCCAGGGCGACGACGTCTTCGAGCCGATGGGTTTCGACGCCTTCGGGATCCACTCGGAGAACTACGCCCTCAAGATCGGCGTACACCCGGCCGAGCTGATCCCGCGCAACATCGAGCGCTTCCGCCGGCAGATGAAGCGCATGGGGCTGATGATCGACTGGCGCCGGCAGCTCTCGACGACGGACGCCGAGTACTACAAGTGGACGCAGTGGATATTCCTCCAGCTCCACAAGGCGGGCCTCGCCGTCAGGAAGCGCGCCGCGGTGAACTGGTGCCCCGCGTGCAAGACGGTGCTCGCCAACGAGCAGGTCATCAACGGCTATTGCGAGCGGCATCCCGATGTGAAGGTAGAGCAGCGGGTCCTCGACCAGTGGTTCTTCACCATCACCAGGTACACCGAGAAGCTGCTCGGCAACCTCGAGAAGCTCGACTGGTCGTCGTCGACGCGGCTCCTCCAGACCAACTGGATCGGCCGGTCGGAGGGCGCAGAGCTGGCGTTCGAGACGCCCGCCGGCAGGCGCATCACCGTCTTCACCACTCGTCCCGACACGGTTTTCGGCGCGACCTACCTCGTTCTGGCGCCCGAGCACCCTCTCGTGGGAGACCTAGCCACGGCGGAGCAGCGGGCGGACGTCAACGCCTACCGCCGCAAGGTCGAGAAGAGCGACCTGGTCTCTCGCAAGGTCGGTGACAAGGAGCGGACCGGGGTCTTCACCGGCGCGTACGTGCGTAACCCGGCGACGGGCGACAGCATCCCCATCTGGATCGCGGACTACGTCCTCATGGAGTACGGGACCGGCGCGATCATGGGCGTTCCGGGTCATGATGCGCGTGACTTCGACTTCGCCACGCGGATGGTGCTACCGATCGTGCGGGTCGTCGCGGGCCCGGCCCAGGACGCCGCTACGCCGCTCCCGGCCGCCGAGCCCGACGTCCCGGGAGGGCGGTTGGTGAACAGCCCCGGCTTCGACGGGATGCCGTGGGAGGAGGCCTCCCGGGCGATCACCTCCTCGCTCGAAGCGAAGGGCCTCGCCAAGGGCATGGTCAACTACCGCCTCCACGACTGGTGCGTGTCGCGGCAGCGCTACTGGGGCCCGCCCATCCCCATCATCTATTGCGATGCCTGTGGCACGGTCCCCGTTCCCGAGAAGGACCTCCCCGTCGTCCTGCCGGTGGTGGCGGACACCCGGCCCGACGACTCCGGCGTCTCGCCATTGGCGCGCCACGCCGAGTGGTACCGCGTGCCGTGCCCCAAGTGCGGCAAGATGGGTCGCCGCGAGACCGACGTCTCCGACACTTTCCTCGATTCGGCGTGGTACTTCCTGCGCTACCCCTCCGTGGGACGCGGCGACGTGCCGTTCGACGCCGTGCTCACGAAGAAGTGGCTCCCGGTGACGAGCTACATCGGGGGCAACGAGCACGCGGTGCTGCACCTCATGTACTCGCGCTTCGTCACGATGGCGCTGAAGGACCTTGGCTACGTGGACTTCGAGGAGCCGTTCCCGCGCTTCCGCGCCCACGGCACGATCGTGAAGGACGGGTCGAAGATGTCGAAGTCGCGCGGCAACGTCGTCGTGCCGGACCAGTACGTCGAGCAGTGGGGAGCCGACACCTTCCGGATGTACCTGATGTTCCTCGGTCCCTACCAGGAGGGTGGGGACTTCCGCGACGCGGGGATCTCGGGGATCCGGAGATTCCTCGATAAGGTCTGGCATCTGATCGATGAAGCAGACGCGCCGACGCGCCGACGCGCAGCGGAGGTCAGCCAGCAGCCATCAGGAGAGCTGCTCCGACTAATGCATCACACGATCCAGAAGGTCACGAAGGACACTGCGTCGCTCGACTACAACACGGCGATCTCGGCGATGATGGAGTACGTGAACGCGCTGCGCGATGGCGCTCCCACCCGGGCGCTCATCGAGCCGCTGGCGGTCATGCTCGCACCATACGCGCCTCACTTCGCCGAGGAGTGCTGGGAGCGGCTCGGCCACACGGCTTCGGTCATGGACGCTGAGTGGCCGGTGTTCGACGCGCGACTCGCGCTGGCGGAGGACGTGGAGATCGTGGTGCAGGTGAACGGCAAAGTCCGGGCGCGGCTCATGTTCCCCCGCGGCGCAGCCGAGGCGACGGTGGTGGCGGCTGCCATTGCGCATCCGGGGGTGCGGAAGTTCACTGACGGGAAGACTGTCAGGAAGGTGGTGTTTGTGGTGGACAGGCTGGTAAATCTCGTTGTATGAAGGAGATAGGGGTTCACGCGACCCTTCCCCCCTCTCCCGCATCTACATAACGTGACCGTCATGACGGAAACCCTCCCCCTGTCGGAGGCCCGGAGCCTCGTCGCGCGAGCGAAGGCCGGTGACTACGGCGCCCTCGAGCAGGTGTATCGGGCGCACGAGAAGGGCGTGTACTCGCTGGCGCGGCGACTGACGCCGACCGCGGAGGACGCCGAGGACGTGTTGCAGGAGACCTTCCTCGAGGTCTGTCGCTCGATCGGCAGTTGGCGGGGTGACGGCAGCCTCTGGGGGTGGATTCGGACCATCGCGGCGAGCAAGGCGCTGATGCGCTATCGCCGCGAGAAGCTCCGCGCGGGAGAGCCGCTGGAGGACGAAGCGGCGGAGTCGCACGACGCCGACGTGCCGCTACGGCTCGATCTCGAGGCCGCGATGTCGCGGCTCACCGAGCGGTCGCGCGCGGTGGTCTGGCTGCACGATGTGGAAGGGTACACTCATGAGGAGATCGCCGAGCTGATGGGTATGACGACGAGCTTCTCGAAGTCGCAGCTGGCCCGGGCACACGAGAAACTGCGCCGCTGGCTCGGCGAAGGAGCGATGGCATGAGCGACATCCGGCACGGAACGACCGAAGAGCTGCTCGCGCTACGCGACGGCGAAGGCAGCGCGTGGACGAAGGCGCACGTCGGGGAGTGCGTGGCCTGCGCGGGCGAGCTTTACCGGCTGGATCAGATGCGCGCGCGGCTGAAGGCGTTGCCCACGTTCACGCTGCCTCGCGATCGCTGGCCCGTAGTCGCGACCAGGGCGAGCGCCGAGCGCCGGCGCCGGTGGGTCCATGGCATGGTCGGCCTGGCCACGGCCGCGGCTCTGACTTTGCTCACCGTCGTGGCGCTGCGGCCGGACGGCGCTGCCTCCACGGCGGCCGGTCGTGCGGCGCTTCAGCGCGCGATGGCACAGTCGGCGGCGATGGAGCAGTCGCTGCGCGACCTCTCGCCCGAGTCCCGGGCGCTGCCGGGGTCCGCCGCGGGGGTCGTGGCCGATCTCGAGGACCGGCTGTCCAGCATCGACGCACAGCTCGCGCAACCCGGCGCCTGGCGTTCTGATCCGGACCGGGTGGTCGGCCTGTGGCAGAATCGCGCCGGCGTGCTCTCGGCGCTGGTGGACGTTCACACCACGCGGGTGGCCCTCGCGGGCCTTTAGCGTCCTTTTCTTCAACGAGGTTTCCATGCGACGCCTTCTTCTCACAGCAACGTTCCTGGCCGCGGTGGCCGTCCCCGCGGCGGCTCAGGACTCGGCGCGGGTTCGCGAACGGGAGCGCGAGCGCGAGGATCGGGTGCGCACATTCATGTACTCGATCGGTCCGGGCGAGTTCTCCCGGATGAGCTTCCGCCGCGAGCGGCTCGGCGTGCTCGTGGATCTGACCGCTGACCCGGCGCGCGACAGCGTCGGCGCGCGAGTGGCGGGCGTGACGCCGGGCGGTCCCGCCGATCGCGCCGGCGTGCGCACCGGCGACCTCATCGTGCGCCTGAACGGCGCTCGCCTCGCCGCGCTCCGGAGCGACCGGCGCGATGACGAAATGGATCAGTCGCGCCCCGGCCTACGGCTCATCGAGCTGGCCTCGCGGCTCGACGGCGGCGACTCGGTGCGGCTCGAGCTGCGTCGCGACGGGCGGACCCAAACCGTGAGTTTCGTCGTCTCGGAGTCCGGGTTCGACCGGATCACGGAGTTGAGCGGCAACCAGCTCCGCCGGTTCGCCGTCCCGTTCCCGCCGGAGATTGCCGTCCCGGGCGGCCCGGAGAATCGCATGCGGGTCATGGCGTTCGGCGGCGAGGGACTGGCCGACCTGGAACTGGTGCGGGTGGGCCCCGGCCTGTCGGAGTACTTCGGGACCTCGGAGGGACTGCTCGTCGTGGACGTGGGGACCGACTCGACCCTCGGCCTGCGCGCCGGCGACGTCATTCTCTCGATCGGCGGCCGGCGGCCCACCAGCCCGTCCCACGCGATGCGGATCCTCGGGACCTACGACGCCAACGAGGCGGTGTCGTTCGAGGTGATGCGGCAGAAGCGCCGGGTCAGCGTGAATGGACGCATGCCGCGCCAGTCGGAGCAGCGGTGGAGGATAAGATCGAACCGCTTCGAGATGCAGCCGGGAATGGAGCTGCCGCGGGTGGAAAGAATCAGGATTAGTTTGTGATGAGGTGATGGGGTGAGGGGAGAAAAGGGAGTGAGGGGAGAAAGGGGAGTTAGGGGAGAAATGGCACGACCGCACTCCGGTCCCCTTACTCCCCTTTCTCAATTTACTCCCATAACTCCCCTTTCTCCCCCTACCCTCACCACCTCATGCCCTTCACCATCACCCCATCATCTCTCCGGGATACAGGGCCCCAACCCCGGGTGACAGCGCGCCGCGCCGGCGAACCGGCGCAACGCTTACCGGCGGGTGCCGCGCCTTCCCTCCGCCAGCACCTCGCCGAGGTCCAGGCGCCAGATCGAGCTGCCGCGCGGGATCTCGGCCGGGTACGCGATGTACCGGCCGTCGGGCGAGAGCGAGTAGCTCCACATCGCCGAGGGGTCGTCCCGGGTCAGTTTGACTGGCTGATCGCCTTCGCGAAGCGACACGAGCCAGACGCCGGGCGTGGACCCCTGGCCGCTCATGCCGAAGACGGTCACCGCCCGGCTGTCGGGCAGCCACTTGATGTCCCAGCCAACCACAAGTCCGGCCTCGACGAGCCGTGGCGGCGCGCTCGGCAGACCGCCGGGCGTCACGCCGACGACCAACACGGCGTAGCGCAAGCTTGTACCCGGAGCGCCGTAGCTCGCAGCGATCCAGCGACCATCAGGCGACCAGACCGGTTGGTACAGGCTCCCCCGCATTGTCGCGACGCGCCGGGGCGCGCCGTTCCGGCCCTCCGCGACGAGCAGGGCGCTGGAGTCGCCGAGTACGTCCGTCCAGGCAACGCGCTCACCTTGCACGCCGACGCCGCCGAAGCTTCTGTTGTCTGCGAAGCTGGCCGGGAAGGAACGCAGAACGTGAGGCTCTCCCTCTGGTGCACACGCCCGCAACTCGAACCGATCACCGCGACGCTCGGCGTAGAGGATCTCTGCACCGCTGAACGGCGAACCGCCGGGTCCGGTGATGGGCACTCCGGTCGGATCAACCAGGTCCCGTGCAATCTCTCGCGTGCGCCCATCGCTGAGCCGACGGACCCGCAGGCTCTTCCGGGAGGTCGCCGAGTCCGTGACGACGTAGAAGAGATGGTTGCGGTCTGGCGACAGCATCGTCCTCGTCGCTTCTGGCGGCGTCGCGATCTCCGCGGCCTGGCCCCCGTCAATCGGAATATCGAGCAGCGTCGCGTGTCCGTTCATCCGCGTCCTCACCGCCAGGCGACCGGCGTCGGCGGTCCACGTATCCAGCTCGTCGTACTCGCGCGCCTCCGTCAACGTTCTGGAGGGGCCGCCCGCGACCGGCAGCACGCGGATGGGTGCCACGCGGTCCGACACCACAGCGAGAACCGACCGGCCGTCGCCGGTGAACGAGGACGGGTCCATGTTTCGATGCAGAGGAACACTCGCAACAGGGCGGCCCTCGAAGGTGAAGACCTGGGCGACTGGAGAGCCGGGAAGGGAGACGTCCGACAAGGTAAGCGCCTGGCGCGCTGTCGTGTTCAGCGCGCGCATCCCCCTAGGCGTCGACCACAGCCGCTGGGGCTGTCCGCTATCGGCCGATACGCGCATCAGGGTACGCTCCGGCCCACCGGACACCCTGTCCACGAAGTAGATCGCGCGGCCGTCGGGCGACCATTCCGGCCGGCCCCCATAGCTCTTGCTCGGCACCACCGTTCGGGCGGTGCCGCCCGTGGACGGCACGACCATCAGACGGCGGGTACCGGGAAGCCCGAAAGCCTCGAAGAGAATCCAGCGCCCGTCGGGTGATACCGCCGGAAAGTACCCGGACTCCAGCGAGACCTGCTGTGCCGGGCCGGCACTCCGCCCCGTCCGCGCGTCGAACGGGATCGTCATGACGTACCTCGTCGTTTCCTCGCCGGGCGGCGACGGCCTATTGGAAGCGAATGCGATACGGTCACCGGACGGGAACCATCTTGGAAACCAGTCGTCGTGGCGACCGGACGTGAGCTGAATCGGTGCGCCGCCGCCCGCCGGAACGACCCACAGGTAGACTCCGCCTTCACCACCGCTGTTGAAGACGATCCAGCGCCCGTCGGGGGAGAGGGCCGGATTCGTGATCTGCATCGAGTCCGACCCGAAGATGCGCGTGAACCGCGGCTGCGGCTGGGCCGCGGCTGCCTGAGCCCCTGCGACTTGCGCGGCGAGCGGTGGCGACCCGAGGCCCGGGACGACGGCCGCGAGACACAACGCCGCGAGGAGCACGCCCCGCGGTCGAGTCCGCCGGCCCTGCGCCGCTAGCCAGAGAGAGAGCGCCACCACGTGCAGTACCTCCAGGACGAGGAACGCGACGACCCCCAGGCCGATGACGAGCAGAACCGGTCCGAACAGGTCCAGGACCTGCACGCCGGGTGAAGTGACGGTGTCGATCATCCTGCTGCTCCTTCCCTGACACGTCGGATCGCGGGCACACGCGGATGCGGGGCCCTTGCACAAGCCACATACAAGAGGCGTGCCGGGTCCAGCGAAAGCGGCAAGATGCGAGGGGACAGAGAGTTCAGCCGACGCGAGAGCGACGCCGCGCGGATGGTGTGGTCACGTTCCGTGACCATCGGGGTCACGATCCGTTACCACGGGGTCGTGCTCGGCGAGCAGCCGATCGAGGCGGGGCCTGGAGATGCCGAGGATGCGGGCGGCCTGCCGCTTGTTCCCGCCGGCGCGGGCGAGGACTCGGTGGACGTGGGCGCGCACGGCGGCGTCGAGCGAGTCGTCCTCGGCGCTCGGGCTGCCGCCGTCGGCGCCGGCGCGGGTCGGTTCCCCGAAGGACAGGTGCTCGGGCATGATCGCGGGGCCGCGGGCCAGCACCGCCGCGCGGGTCAGGGCGTTCTCGAGCTCTCTGACGTTCCCCGGCCAGTCGTACGCGGTGAGGAGCCGCATCGCGTCGTCCGAAATGAGCCGGACTTCCCGGTGGAGGTCCCGCGCGATGCGCGCGATGAGGTGCTGCGCCAGCGGCGGGATGTCGGAGCGCCGCTCCCGCAGCGGCGGCACGGTGATCTCCACGACCTTCAGGCGGTAGAACAAGTCCTCGCGGAACCTTCCCGAACGGACCAGCTCCTCCAGCGGGCGATGCGTGGCGGTGATGACCCGGGCATCCGAGGTGCGCGGCTCCTCGCTCCCGACGGGGTAGAACTCGCGGCTCTCCAACACCCGCAGCAGCTTGGCCTGAAGCTCCAGGGTGGTGTCGCCGATCTCGTCGAGGAAGATCGTGCCCGAGCCCGCCAGCTCGAAGTAGCCGCGGCGGCTGCCGACGGCGCCGGTGAACGCGCCGCGGACGTGTCCGAACAGCTCGGATTCGAGCAGCGTTTCGGCCAGGGCGGTGCAGTTGACCGCGATGAACGGGTCGGCCGCCTGCGGCGAGCTGAAGTGGATGGTTCGAGCGATCCGCTCCTTGCCCGTGCCGGTCTCACCGCGCACGAGCACGGTGGCGCGGTTGCCGGCCAGCATGCCGATCAGCTTGTAGATCTCTATCATGCGCCCGTCGCGGCCGATCAATTGCTCGAGCGTGTGGGGCTCCGCCTCGGCCGCCGCCTGACGCTGCACGCGCTGCCGCAGCGCACGCTCGCGCAGGCAGCGCTGGATGGTGAGATCGATGACGTCGAGATCGAGCGGTTTGACGAGATAGTCGTACGCGCCGGCCTTCATCGTCTCGATCGCCGACTGCATGTCGTCGTGCGCCGTGATCACGACGACGTCCACGTCGTCGAGGGTGGCGCGGACCCGGCGCAGCAGCTCCAGCCCGCCCATGCCCGGCATGCGCAGGTCGGTGATGACGAGCACGGGCTGGAAGGTCTCGAGCAGCGGCAGCGCGGCCGCAGCGGCGGCCGCCGTGCGGACCTCGTAGCCGGAGCGTCCCAAGTGGTGCTCGAAGGTCTCGCGGATGGACGCGTCGTCGTCCACGACCAGAATGCGCGCGCTCACGCGTGGGCTCCCGCATCGCCCATCGGCAGCTCGACGAGGAACGACGCTCCCTCCGCGGCCGCAGCGTCTTCCAGGACGAGGCGGCCGCCGTGCTCCTCCACGGTCCGGAGCGCCAGGGGCAGGCCGAAGCCGCTGCCGTCGCGCTTGCTGCTGTAGAACGGCTCGAAGATCCGCTGGCGCAGCTCGGCGGGGATTCCCGGGCCGGTGTCGGCGATGCGCACGCGGAGCAGCGTCGGCGGCCCGCCATTGGCCTCGTCGGTCTCCGTGGCGACGCTCAACCGGCCGCCGCCCGGCATCGCGTGGGCCGCGTTCAGAAAAAGGTTAAGGAACAGCGCCTGGAGGTGCTCCGCATCACCGAGCACAGCGTCGGTCGCGGCGCGGAAATCGGTCTCCATGGCTACCCCCTGCTGCTCCAGCTGCGGTCGCACCAGGGCCAGCGCCTCGGCGACCACAGCGTGCACGGAGCAGGCGGCCCGGTGCATCGGTCGCGTCCTGCCGAGGGCGAGCACGCCCCTGACCACGCGATCGAGCCGCTCGATCTCGCGGAGCGAGATGCTGACCGGCAGCGCGGCGCCGGGCGGAAGCCTGCCAGCGGCGCCCTCCCGCTGCAGCTGCTGCAGGTTGAGCTTGATGGACGTGAGGGGATTGCGGATCTCGTGGGAGAGCTGCGCGGCGAACGCGCCGACCGCGGCCATGTGCCGGCTCGCCGCGATCTCCCGCAGCATGCCGCGGATCCGGCCGACCATCAGGCCGAAGGCCGCGGACAGGCGTCCGACCTCGTCGCCGCCCGCCGGCGGCAGGCGCGGGGCGAAGTTCCCCGCGCCGACCTCGTCGGCTGCCGTCGTGAGTGCCTCCAGCGACCGGGTCGAGCGCCGCGTGAGCACCACGAACATCACCGCCGTCGTCGCGGTGACCAGCAGTACCAGCGCGAGATTGACCAGTCGCGTCCGGAGGAAGGGCGCGGCGAACTCGTCCACCGCACCGCTGGAAAGCACCGTCCAGGGTGGCGCCGCCAGACTCACGAACGCCGCCACGCGCGCCGTATCGTGCTCGCTGTATCTGAAGGACCCACGCGCGCGAGCGATCAGCGCCGTATCGACGCCCCAGCCGGCGGGGCCCAGCAGCGCCGGGATGCGCTGGCGGATCAGGCTGTGGCGAGGATGGTAGACGACCTCGCCGGTGCCGCGGTCGAGCACCATGGTGTAGCCCGCGCGCCCGAACCGGTTCTCGAGCACGGACGCCGGGATCAGGGCGTCCCGGCGCACCACGGCCACGAGGGTGCCGTACGCGGGCCTGCCGCCGGGGCCGACGATCGGCTTCGTAACCGTCAGCGCGCCTCGGGTCCCGCCGCCAGCCGCGTCGGCCAGCGGCTCGCCGAGGCGATAGAGGACGAACCCGCGGCCATCGCGGAACTCCACCCACTCGTAGGAGCGGGAGAATTGCTCCCACGCGCCCCGCAGGTAGGCGTCGGCCGCCGGAAGCGCCGCCGCCCACTGCGCGGCGTCGCCGCTCGCGCGGGCCCGATACAGCCGCTGCGTTTCGGCGTTCTCGGCGAGCAGCAGAAGGTCCGACTCGCGTTGAGCGTACCGGTCGCTCAGCTCGGAGCCGGCGCGCTCGGCGATCGTGCCGGTCTGGGCCGCGATGAGCGCTCGCAACGCGCGCATCGACTGCACGTAGCCCAGGACACCGATGCCGACGAGCGGCACGACGGCGAGCAGGAAGAACAGCGCGATCAACTTCGCACGCAGGGACATGGCTGGCGCCCTCGGTGGCGTGCAAGCAAGCGGCGTGCCGAGTACCGCGCCCGTCCGTGACCCAGGCTGCCAAGAGGCGCGGCCCCATTTATCTTCGCGCTGCCGCGAGAGTCACGGCATCGAAACGTCACCACCCGTCTCACCGGTGTAACATCGCGATGCCACCTGCTCCGGCTGGCCGCGCGATGAGATGCAGGGTGCGATCGGATCAGGTTCGGGCCGTGGAGAAGATACGAGGCGATATAACGTGTCGGCAACGCGCCCATGGTGAAGCCGCAGTTCCCCGGCGGTCCCCCCCCCACGATGTTCACCTGAAGCCCAGCTCGAAACGCCGCGCTCCGTCGTGCCGCGTGCGCCCCCGCCGGTATCTTCCCGGCTCACTTTGACACCAAAGGACGCCTCGTGTCGGGAATCCGCATCGCCCCGCGCTCGTAGAAGACGAAGCGCACCTGCGCGGCGGCGCCGGTGGCGGCGAGGGAAGCTCCAGCGGCGAGCGCGAGAGCGATTCGTGAGCGGGTCATGCGGGATCCGGTTCGGGTCGGCGCCTAAGATAGGGAGCATTGCCGGCGCACGGAACCTCCGCGGAACTTCCGGCGGCCCGGGCGGGTTCTCTTGGTGTGCGCGTCCCGCTCCTTGCTTCGCTGCTCTTCGTCGCGGCCCACTCGGCCGCCGCCCAGGCTCCGGAAGGGCGCGCCGCCGTCCGCATCCACCTTGCCGCCGGCGCCGGCTCCTCCACGACGGTCGCGTCGGCCGCCGCCACGCGGGACCATGCACTCGGCTTCTTTCGCCGCGCCCGTCTTGGATACGGCGTGCGGGTCACGGTCATCGGTGGCGGTGACCAGGCGTTCGGCACCGCCGACCCCGACATCCCGCGGAGCCAGCGTGAGGCAGTCCTGGTCCGAAGCCCCCTGGCCGTAGCTGCGAACCTAGAGTTCTACAGCAGCCTGCGGTTGCTCGGGACGGTGGCGGTCGGCTTCGACATCGATGTGGTCGGGATCGGGGCGGGGCCGAAGCGACAGGCCGACCCGGCGTCGGGATCGGTGGCCGATTCCTCCGCCAGGGCGACCGGCTTCAACCTTCTCCGCGGCGGGAACGCCGATCACGGTACGCTGAACTCCGAGTTCTTCTTGGCGGTGCGCGTGACTCCCCGAATGACCCTGCGCTCCGGGCTGATCCACGCCGTTTCCGAGTATTCGACCAGCGCTTCGCGCGCCTTGGGCAACGACCGCTTCCGGAAGTTCGTCACCGTTCCATTCGTGGCTGTGACCTTGGATCGCTGAACGCCGCCCGCGCGACGTCCGCCGCAATGTGAAACACCGCTCCCCGTCGCGCCGCACGCGTTCGCGCCCTTATCTTCTCCGCTCACTTCTCGACCCAGGACTTTCCGTGCTCCCCATTCGACTCGTCGCGCTCTGCCTGTGCGTCCCCACGCTCGCCCGGGCCCAAGGCGCGCGTCCAGGCCGCGCCCCGGCGGCCCCACCCGCGATCCGCGCCGCCGATCTCCGCACCCGGCTCTTCGCGCTCGCGGATGATTCCATGGGTGGCCGCGACACGGGCTCCCCGGGCAACATGAAGGCCACGGACTGGATCGCGTCGGAGTTCCGGCGCTTCGGCCTGGAGCCTGCGGGAGATGACGGCACCTTCTTTCAGACGTTGCCGGTCATTCGGATCGCCCCCGACCCGGCCTCGCGCCTCGAGGTGGATTCGACGCGGCTGGCGCTGGGCACCGACTTCCTGCCCGTCGGCCTGGCGGTAGTGCCACGGCCTATCGAAGGGGCACAAGTCGTCTACGGCGGATCGGCTAACAATCCGGCCACCTGGATCACCGTCCAGCAGGCCGCGGGCAAGCTGGTAGTGTTGATCATCGCGCCGGGTTCGAGCGGCAGGCGCGGGTACGTCCGTGCCCAGGGGCTCACCGCCAATCCGCGATTCAGCCAGGCGGCCGCCGTTGCGGTCGCGGGTCTTGACCTGCTTCCCCAGCAGTTCGTCGCACGGTTCCTGGCCGGTAACATCACTACCGACACAGCGCGAAACCCGGCCGCGCCTCCGGGCCTGCTCATCTCGCCGGCCGCGGCCGGGCAGCTCCTGGGGGGCGAACCCTACGGGCTCACCCCCCGCGCCGCCGGCC
>JAUYOW010000079.1 GCA_030697825.1 Gemmatimonadales bacterium
CGCGCCGCCGGCGGCAGCGTCAGCGCGTAGTCCACCAGGTCGTTGTCGGTGAAGGACGCGCTCACCCGGATGTGCGAACAGAACATGGTCAACGGGTACGAGAGGCACCGCCGCTGGCGCTGCAGCAGGTTTACGACCATCGCGCGGTCCCTCGCGTCCTCAGCCTGCGCCTGCCGCAACGTCGCGGAGAGCGTCGCCGCCGTCGCATCCTGCGCCCGGCGGTACACCCCGGGCTTGAGCAGGCCGGCGAGCTCCCGCTCCTGGAATACCAGCCGGTGCTCCGCCAGGCTCATCGCCTCCATCTGGTCCAGCGTCATCGGCGCATTGAGCCGGCGCCAGAACCCGAGCAGCGCGTCGCCGAAGAAGCCGGTCAGGAGCACCTCGGCGTCCAAGCCGATCGCGGCCCGGAGGTCCATGCCCCAGCCATGGTACGCGCCGAGCAAGCCATCCGTGAGCCAGACAAACGCCTCGGCATGGCGCGCCAGAAAATCCTCGCATAGCGGCACGAACCGGTGCGGCACGCCGGCGCGCCGCGCCAACTGGCGGCCCAAGGTGACGTCGTAGCTATGGGCATGGCCCGTGCTATAGGCGGTCAGGCGCGCGTCCGGGTGCGCGCGGCGCGCGAACCCGAGCACGGTGCGCGAATCCCACCCACCGCTGACCGGCACCGCGACCCGGCGCGCTGGGCCGATCCCGCGGCGCACGGCTGTCTGCATGCGTCGCCCTAACTCATCCGCCTGCTCTTCCAGCGTGCCTCTGGCCGTCGCCGCGAACCGCGGCTGCCAGTACGGCTCCACGGTCAGCGGCACCGGCGGCAGTGAGGCGGTGAGCGTGTGGCCCCCAGGTATGAGGCGGATCGCCGTGTACAGCGTCCGATCATCCTGCGGATAGCCCACAGACAGCGCCTGGGCGATCGCGATGGGATCTATTTGGCGGTTCACGCCCGGATGCGCCAGCAGCGCCTTCACTTCCGACGCGAACGCGAGGCCCTCCGGCACGCGCGCGTAATACACCTTGCGGAGGCTCCACCGGTCCGTCACCAGTTGCAACCGTTTCGACCCAGCGTCCCAGAGGCCGATGGTGAAGTCGCCGTTGAGCTGCGCGAACGGTGCGAGCCCGTGCGCGCGGTACGCGTACAAGAGCGCCGCCGCCCGGTCCAGCCCCGCGTGCTGGGACGCACCGAAGCGCGACGCCACCTCGGCCACGTTGTGGACCGTGCCGGCCACGAACAGGCTCACCGGTCTGGCCTGCGCCGTGTCCAGTTGATCCGTAGGCTGCGGCGCCGTGTACACCACGCCGAGCGCGTCCGCCTGCCACTGCGCGGTCGTTGTCGAGGACGCGTGCCGCAGCAGGTGTAGCGCCGCGTGCAGCCATGCGCCGCGGGTCTTTGGGTCGTTCGAGATGATCCCCGCGAGCCCGGCCATCACGCGCCGTTCCCCGTCGAGTTCCGGCCGCGGAGGCGGCCGGAACTCGATCCCGAAGCCGGCCCGGAATCAGCCAGGGCCGGCGAGGGACCGCCGAACGCCCGGCCCGGCCAC
>JAUYOW010000080.1 GCA_030697825.1 Gemmatimonadales bacterium
CTGCGAGTCGTAGAGCGCGTCCTGGTCGAACTCGTCGCCCACCTTCACGGCGAGCGAGCGGCGCACGGTGCGGCGGCTGACCCCGCGCGAGCCATCGATCACGATCTCGCCCACCCGCGCGTACGGGCCGGGCACGACCTCGTAGCTCACCCTGGCCAGCCGCGTGGTGCGGTCCACGGTGTAGCTTCGGTACACCCCGGCGAACGGGTACCCGCGGTTCCGCATCCCCATCGTCAGTGAGTCGGCCGAGGCCGCGAAGCGGTAGCGGTCGAACGGCCGGCCTACGGCTAGCGGCAGCCCGCGCCGGAGCCGCTCCGGCGGCACGATGCTGTCCACTCCCCCGATCGTGATGGAGTCCACGACGATCGGCGGCCCTTCCTCGATGATGAATGTCACTGAGATCGCGTCGGCGCTCCGGCGGAGCACAGTGTCCACCCGCGCCTCGAAATAGCCGGGCAGACGGTAGAGGAGCTGGAGCCGCACCACGTCGCGCCGGAACTCGAGCTCGTCGAACGTGCGACGCTGGCCGAGGTGCACGAATCGGAGTGGGGCGAACCCGGCGAGCCAGCTCGATCCGGTGGTCGCGATGGAGATGGCGAGCGTGTCGGCGGCGATGGCACGGTTACCCCGGAAGTGCACCCCCGTGACGGTGCGCTGGGGCTGCCTATCCGCCTGAGCCATGAGCGACGACGGGACGAGCGCCGCGATCCACACCGCCCCGCGGACGCTCACCCAGTCAATGCGAATTGACCGCGGCCATGACAGCGTCGTACTTTCATACACCCAGCCAATCATGTTAACCAATTGATGCGCCGGAAGATACTGCAAGTCGCGGCCCTCATCGGCATCGCGCGCTCAACGCTCGCCGTGACGGGCGTCGCGGCGCAAACCGCGCCCTCGCGCAGGCCCATCGCCACCGCACCTCGCGCCCGCGCGGCACCGTCGCTCGCGGAGCGCCTCACCAGCCTCATGGATCAGGAACCGTTCAACCGCGCGCTCTGGGGCGTCGCAGTCGCGGACGCACGGGGCCGCGTGGTCTTCGAGCGGAACGGCGACCGCCTGTTCGAGCCCGCCAGCAACACCAAGCTCGTGGTGACCGCGGTCGCCACCCTCCTCCTACCCCCGACCTGGCGCTACCGCACCAGCGTCTATGCGTCCGGACCGGTGCAGGGCGGCGTCCTTCGCGGCGACCTCGTGCTCTACGGCCGCGGCGACCCGACCCTCGATTCCGCCGCGCTCGGCGCTCTGGCCGATTCGCTGCGAGCGCGTGGCGTCGCCCGGGTGGAGGGGAACTTGATCGGCGACGCGTCGTACTTCGACGTGGTTCCGCAGCACTGGTCGTGGGAGAACTACGACCTCAACCGGGAGGATGCCGCGCCCGTCGCGGCGCTCGGCTACGACGCCAACGTCGTGGAGATACGCACCACGCCGGGCCTGATCGGCCAACCGCCGTCGCTTGGCTACGAGCCGGAGTTCGGCCTCGCCGCGATCCTGAACCGCGCCCGCACCGTGCCGGTGGATTCGCCGAGCACGCTCGACTTCTTCCGGGTACCGGGAACGGACTCGGTCCGCGCGGAGGGGACGCTGCCGGTGGACGCGCGGCCCCGGGGCGTGAACTTCGCGGTGCGGGACGGCGCGTCGTACGCGGCCGAAGCCTTCCGCCGCGCGCTCGCCGGGCGGGGGATCGCCGTCGCCGGCATGGCGCGGTCCGCTTACGACTCCATGGCGACGGCGACGGCGCGCCAGGGCGCGCCGTTGGCCGAGCACCTGTCACCCGCGCTGCCTGACATCCTCGAGACGATCCTCGAGCAGAGCCAGAACTGGTACGCGGAGATGCTGCTCAAGACGCTGGGGCGGGAATTCGCCGGCGCCGGCTCCTGGGACTCGGGCATCGCGGTGGAGCGGCGCATCCTGATCGACTCGATGCGGGTGGACTCGACGATGTTCGACGTCGTGGACGGCAGCGGCCTCTCGCACCACGACCTCGTGGCGCCGCGCGCCTTCGTCAAGCTGCTCGCCTTCATCCGGGACCACCCGCGCGGGCGGCCGTTCCTGGACGCGCTGCCCCGCGCCGGACGTGAAGGGACGCTGCGCTCGCGCTTCCGCTCCGGCCCCGCGGCCGGCCGAGTGCGCGCGAAGACCGGCTCCATCGGGAACGTGAACACGCTGTCGGGTTACCTGGATCGCGTGGACGGGACCACCTGGGTCTTCTCGATCCAGCTCAATCACCATACGGCGCTGAGTCGCGAGGCGATCAGGCGGATTGATGAGGTGGTTGGGATGTTGGCTAGGTAGAGGGGAGTAAGGGGAGTAAGGGGAGTAAGGTGAGAATCGAATTCGGCCTTTCCTTCCCACGCTCGCGCGCCTGGCGGGCCCCCGGGCCGCAGACTAGATTCGCGCCGGTGGAGGTCACCGCGTCCCGCCTGCTCCTTCCGCTCACGCTTGCCTTTGGCGTGTCCCGCATTGCCACCGCTCAATGTCCCGACGGCACCCCACCGCCCTGCGACCGTTCCCCCCGCGCCATGGCGGCCGCGGTCGATCAGAATGTTGTCGCCGTTTTCCCATTTCGGCTCACTGGCCCCTCAGCCGACGTCGCGTGGCTGCGCGAGGGCGCCGCCGACCTTCTGAACCTCGCGCTCGACGAGCTGTCGGGCTGGCGCGTGGTCAGCGCGCGCACCCTCCTGGCGCGCACCCGCGGCTTCACCGATGCGACGCCCGAAACCGAAGCGGCGAGGGTCGCGCGGTCGGTGGGCGCGGGACAGTTTATCCTCGGCACCGCCGTGGTCGTCGGCTCCCAGCTGCGCGCCCGGGCCGAACTATACGCGGCCAACAGCACGCGCCGGCTGGCGTCGGTGGAAGCCCGCGGTACCGTGGCGGACCCCGCCCCGGTGATCGACAGCCTCGCCGCGGGGCTGGCGCGCGTCCGACTCGTAACCCACGCCGGCGCGGCCCGCCGCCTCCTCCAAGAGATGGCCACGACCTCGCCGCGAGCCCTGCGCGCCTACCTCGAGGCCGAGCGCCTGGGTCGACAGGGTCAATGGACGTCCGCGGTCGATTCCCTCCTCGCCGCGATCAGCGTCGACTCCAGCTTCGGGTTGGCGTACTACCGCCTGCGGGTCGCGACCACCTTCGGAGGCGACCCGGCGGGACGCGTCCAGTTCCAGCCGATCGAAGTGGCCCTGCGCCACGCCGACCGGCTGCCGCGGCGCCAGCGGGATCTCCTGACGGCCGTCTCGGCCACGATCGAGGGGCTGGGCGCCACCGCCCTGCGCCTCGCCGACGATCTCGGCCGGCTGTACCCCGACGATCCCGAAGCCGCCTACGAACAGGGTGAGGCGTACTTCCACTTGGGCCTCGCGCTCGGCGCGCCGTCCGAGCGCGTCCTCGAGGCCTTCGAGCGCGCGATCCGCCTCGACTCGACGTTCATCGACCCGTACAACCACGCTGTCGAGCTGCGGGTGATGCTGGGCGACCCGGCGGGAGCGAGGCTCCTCGCCGTGCGCGGAGCGGCCCTGGCGCCCAACTCCCGCATCCACCAGGCGGTGCTCCACGCGATGCGCGCGATCGAAGGAGAGGAGCCGGCGCGCGTGATCGAGAGCGCCGAGCGGGTCGAGCGGGCGCTCGCTCCCGGACAGAACGTCGTGGGTCGGGCCGGTTACGAGATCGTCCGGGCGCTCACGCGTGAGCCGGCCCGCGATCTCACGCTGGCCGAGCCGTTCTTCACCGCCGCGTCGACACCTCGTTTGCCGCCCGACGTCCGCCTGGGCAACCTCGGATACCTCATCGCGCTACGAGCGGCGCAAGGCCGCTTCCGCGATGCCTGGGCGGCCCTGGATACGGCGCGCGCGGTGGACCCATCCGCCCCTCTCCTCCGCCGCGCAGCCGCCCTGCTCGCGTTGGTCTCGCGCCAGCCACCCGGCGAGGCGTTCGCGGCGCTCCGTCAGGTCGGCGACACGACCTCGGATGTATTGGATCTCGCGCTGCTAGGGCTCGACGCCCTCACCGCGCGCGACTCGGTGCGTCTCGAGTCCGTGGTGCGGCGCCTCGAGGCCGCCGACGCGCCGCTCCGCGCCTACCGCGCTGCACTCGCTGCGGGGCTACGAGGGCTCGAGCGGCTGCAGCGGGGCGATACGGCGCAAGCGCGCGGACTCCTGCAGAGGGCCGTCGGTGTGCTCCCCTATGGCGTTTCCGGGGCAGCGCGCTCCACCGACTTGACGGCGTACCTCGCGGTACAGCTGGCGCGCCTCGAGCTGGCAGCGGGCATGCTCGACGCGGCGAAAAGCCGGGTGGATTGGGCGACCTTCGTGACCGGCATCGTGCCCTGGCGCGCCGACATGGAAGAGCTCCGGGCGCAGATCGCCGAGCGCCAGGGCGACACCGCGACCGCGGTTCGGGCCTGGCGCACCGTCGAAGCGCTGCTGCGCGACAGCGACCCCGAGGTCCAGCCTCGCGTCGCCGCCGCACGCGCCGCCATCGCGCGACTCGCCCACTAGGGCGTCGGCGCGAAGAGGTTTTCCATGTTCGAGGAGTGGCCGGGGAAAAGCTTCTTGCTCGGGTTCACGTGGTGCACGGCGTTGTTCACCGCGATGCACGCTTCGCCGAAGCCCGTCGCGATCAGCTTGAGCTTGCCGGGGTAGGTCACCATGTCTCCCGCGGCATAGATCCCCTCGAGGTTCGTCTCCATCATCTGGTTGACGACGATCTCCTCTTTCTGGAGGTCGAGGCCCCAGTTGCCTATGTCGCCCAGGTTCGAGACGAAGCCGAGGAGCGGGATGAGCGCGTCGATCTCGAGGCGCTCTTCTTCTTTCGTCTTGTTGCCGAAGATCGTGACGGCCTGCACGCGGCCCTCGCCGTGGATCGCCTTCACTTCCCAGAAGGTGCGCAACTCCATCTTCCCATCCGCGCACAGCCGGTTCACCTGGTCGATCGTGGCCTGGTGCGCGCGGAAGCCGTCGCGCCGGTGGATCATGAGGACGGACTTCGCGAGGCCCTGGAGGTTCACGGCCCAGTCGAACGCCGAATCGCCGCCGCCCACCAGCAACACCCGCCGGCCCGCGAACTGCTTCGGGTCCACGACCTTGTCGTACATCCCCTTCTCGAGCCATGCGTCGTAATCGTCGAGCGGGAGCTTCCGCGGCGAGAACGCGCCGATGCCGCCCGCGATGACCAGCGCGCGGCTGTAGTACTCGGCTTTCGGCGTCTTCAGCGCGAAGAATGTTTTTCCGTCGTCGCCCGTTTCCCGCCGCATCGCGATCACTTCCTGCGCGAGCTGCGTGTCGGCCTTGAACTGTAGCGCCTGCTGAGAGAGCTGCCTGACGAAGTCCTTGCCGAGGATCTTCGGGAAGCCGCCGACGTCGTAGATGTACTTCTCGGGGTAGAGCGCGGTGACCTGGCCGCCCAGCTCGGGCAGCGCGTCGATCAGCCGGCAGGAGGCGCCGCGCATCCCGGCGTAGAACGCGCCGAAGAGGCCGACCGGCCCCGCGCCGATGATCGTGATGTCCTTGATGTCCCGTTCCGCCACCGCTGCTCCGCGTGTTTGGGCCGGAGGAACGGTAAGGGCGCGGACAGATTGCGGCTAGCTGCTTCACCACTTTGGCAAAGCTGGCGCCGATGTTGGCGAACACCGGCCCGCGCACGAACCGGAAGCCGCGCTCGCCGGTCGCGGTGGTCTCTTCCATTCTGATCTCGGTGCCGGTGATGTCGCTCGGCATCAGATCGGGCGTGAACTGGATGCGCCGGAACTCCAACTGCATCGCGCCCGCGATGGAGCGGATGATCAGCGTCTTCGCCAGGCCCGGGACGCCGACGAGCAGCACATGCCCGCCGGCCATCACCGCCATCAGGATCTCCTCGATCACCGCGGCCTGGCCTACGATGCGGCGGGCGACCTCGGCCCTGAGGCGCGCCGCCGCCTCAGCCAGCTCCTCGCGCGCGGCGAACGCCGGCAATGCGCCTACACCGCCTCAGACAAGCTCGTGAAGTTGAAGTCGTGCACCTTGATCGCCGGCATCACGATGTCCCCGCCCGCCTCGGTGCCCGCCAGTCGCTCCGCCCG
>JAUYOW010000081.1 GCA_030697825.1 Gemmatimonadales bacterium
CAGGTGGACCGCCGTACCCAGGGAGACAGGAAACCCGCCGAGCTCGGCTACACGTTGTCGGTCACGGGTGGGGCGAGCCGTGCCCGGCTCAGCTGGTCCGCGCTGTACACGCGGGTGGACAACCTCGACTACCGCACCCCAGCGAACGAGGAGCAGTACACCATACGGGGCGTCGGTCTGGCCCGAAGCCACGACGACTACGATCAGCTCACGCTCCGCGCGGCCACGTCCCCGGCGCCGCGGACCATGCTCACCGGCGAGCTGACCTATCTGAGGCAGGGCGAGGGCAGCATTGCGAAACGCTTCCCGCCCATCAACCTCTTGGCCGATTCGCTGAGATTCCTCACCGGCACCGTAGAACGGACGTTGCGGCTTGCGGTTCAGGGCACGTGGACGCCGGTCTACGGCGTCAACCTCAGCGCCGACCTGGGGCGGCATTTCATCGGCAACGCGGGCCACGTCTCCGGCCGGAGCGACGGACGCGGGGTCTGGCGCGTGCGCGCCGAGATCCGCCGGCGGTTGACCGGCGCGTTCCGCTGGTGACGGCTGGACGTAGTGCTCTTCAGAATGCGCGAAGGCGCGTCCGGTTGGGAGCCTGTACCGGAGGCGGCGCAACGCCGCCGACGTCACCCGAACAGTTTCGACCCGCCACGCCGAGCGCCGTCGGCGTCGCCATGATCCCCGTCAACGTAGTGTCGGTAGTAGTATCCACCGTAGCGACCGTAGATACCGCCGGTTGGCATCAGGTTGAGCACGATGCCGAGGAGCGGCGCGCCCCCGCGCCGCAGATTCTCGACCACGCGCTGCAAGGCGAAACGACTCGTGCGGTTCGCCTCCGCTACCAGCAGGACCCCGTCGGCCATCTCGCTGACGAGCATGGGGTCCGCGACGGCAAGGACCGGTGGCGTGTCCACCACAATGCACTCGTAGCGCGTCGCAAGCTGTTCGATCAGGGTGCGAAAGGCCTTGCTGCCGATCAGGTCTGCGGGATTCGTGACCCGCGTGCCGCAGGGCAATACGCTGAGCTTGTCCACTCCACTGGCGACGATCGCACCCTCGGGGGGAACCTCACCTACCAGGACATCCGAAAGTCCACGTGCACGCTCGATGTCGAATG
>JAUYOW010000082.1 GCA_030697825.1 Gemmatimonadales bacterium
TCTTCGTCAGCGACAGCGAGGAGCGCTGGCGCCTCTTCAAGCAGCCGATCCACGCGGGACTCGTGGACGCCTACAAGAAGTGGATCCGGGTCGCGTTGATGGTGCTCGCACCCCTGACCGTCGGCTTCGTCACCTAACAACGGGTTCGCCCGAGCCTCGAGGCGGGAGCCCAGCTCCGCTCGATCCACCCCGCTCCCCCGGGCACGATCACCTTCCGCGGCAAGACCATCACCCTGGCGGGGCTCGAGAACCCGCTCCGGAGCCAGGGCAACCTCGCCGCCCACATCGCCGAAGGCCGCCGCGTCTACTATCAGAACTGCGTCTTCTGCCACGGCGACCGGTTCGACGGCCAGGGCGACTACGCCCACGCCTTCAACCCCGCGCCGCTCTCCTTCACCGACCCCGGCACGATCGCCCAGCTCACCGAGAGCTACGTCTTCTGGCGCATCGCCAAGGGCGGCCGCGGCCTGCCGCGCGAGGGCACCCCCTGGAACTCGGCCATGCCGGCCTGGGAGGACTTCCTGACGGAGGACGAGATCTGGGCGGTGGTCATGTTCCTCTATGAGCACACCGGCTGGCACCCGCGCACCTTCGAGACCGGAGGCGCCGATGCGGAGCGCTAGGGCGCTGGCCGGCGCCGCTGCCGGCCTCCTGGCGGGGCTTGCCCTGATCGCGGCGGTCTCCCCGCCGCGGCAGCAGCAACCGGCCGCCGCGGGCGCCAACGACGAGGGGCGCCGCGTCTACGACAAGTGGTGCGCCGGCTGCCACGGAGATCAGGGAAAAGGCGATGGCGACGGCGCCGGCCACCTCCTCCCCAAGCCGCGCGACTTCACCCGCGCCTTGTATCAGGTCCGGTCGACAGCGACCGGCGAGGTGCCCACGGACGCTGACATCCGCCACGTCGTGGACGAGGGAATGCCCGGTACCAGCATGCCGGCGTGGAAGAACACCCTCTCGAGCGGCGAGCGAGAGGCGGTCGTGCGGTACCTGAAGAGCTTCTCATCCGCCTTCGCGAACGCCCCGACGGCGCTCCGATTCGGACGGAACCCCGGCGGCGGGCAGGCGGCCATCGACTCCGGCCTCGCCCTCTACCGGCGCATCGAGTGCTGGAAGTGCCACGGCGACGCCGGCCGCGGCGACGGCCGCTCGGCCCCGACCTTGAAGGATGACTTCGGCAACCCCATCCGGGCCGCCGATCTCACCCAGAACTGGATGTTCAACGGCGGGTCCGAGGTGGACGATATCTACCGCCGCCTTCGGACCGGGCTCGACGCAACCCCGATGCCTTCGTTCAACGACCTGATCGAAGGCCACATCATCACTGACGGCGACCTCTGGCGCATCGCGGCCTTCGTCCGCAGCCTCTCGCCGGAGCGGGCGCCGCGGGTGCGGGACGTGGTGAACGCGGCGCGCATCGAGGGCGCCCTGCCCTCGGGGCCGGACGACAGCACCTGGACCCGGGGGGACCGCTACTACTTCCCGCTGGTCGGCCAGGTGATCCTCAAGCCGAGGACCTTCGCGCCCACGGTCAGCGGCGTCTGGGTCCAGGCGCTACACAACGGACAGCAGCTGGCCCTGTGCGTCACCTGGCACGACCCATCCCAGAGCCCGAACTCGTCGTGGAACATCTGGCGCGGCCGCATGGCCCGCGCCATGGCGTCCGACGACTCGGCCGCCGCGGATACCACTTCCCCCCTCCCCGACC
>JAUYOW010000083.1 GCA_030697825.1 Gemmatimonadales bacterium
CGGCCCTCTCCCAGCGCGAGCGCGAGTTCCACGTCATCGTGCACGCCAACCGCGACGAGGTCTATCGCGTGGACGCGGGACGCGGGCTCGAGATCTACGTCATCGGTCTCGCGCGGCCCGAGCGGCTTACGCTCGAGAGCGACTTCGGCGCGCTGCTGGTGAAGAACGGTGCCCCGTTGGGGTACGGCTACGCGGTGCTTCTGGGCGACCGGGCTGACATCGCGATCAACATCTTCCCGACCTACCGGGCCGGGGAGTCGCCGTACGTCTTCTCCCGCTTTACGTCGCTCTTCCATCATCACTTCGGCGCCCGCAAGTTCATCATGCGGCGCTACCAGCTCGGGCACGACAACCCGGAAGGGATCGAGGCGGGTTCGTTCTGGTTCTACCACAAGCTGGGATTCCGTTCGATCGACGCGAAGGTGCGGGCCGCGGCGGACGTCGAGGCGGCGCGTCTGGCGCGAAGAAAGGGCGCGCGGTCGGATGCGGCGACGCTGCGACGGCTGGCGCGGAGCGACATGCTCATCACCAGCGCCGGCACGCCGGTGGACGCTTTCCGAGACGTCGAGGTGAAGCGGGTGGGCCTTGCGGTGACGCAGCTGATCGAGCGCCGCTACGGCGGTGACCGGACCCGGGCGTTGCGCGACCTTGCGCGACGGGTCGCACGCGTCCTGGGCACGGCGCGGGTACCCGAGCGGCTCGCGCCGGTGGCGGCGCTGATCCCCGACCTCCGGCAGTGGTCGGCGGCCGAGCGGGAGCGTCTGGCGCGGCTGCTGCGCGCCAAGGAAGGGAAGCGCGAGCGGCCGTTCGTATTCGCGCTCCAACGGCACACTCGATTCATGCGGTTCCTGAACCGTCGCTTCCGACCGCCGACGGCCAACGGCTAACGGCTAACGGCCCCGCATGCCCCGCATCGTCTCCCTCATCGCCTCCGCGACCGAGATCGTCTGCGCCCTCGGTTTCGAGGATGATCTCGTCGGGAGGTCGCACGAGTGCGACTATCCGCCCGCGGCGCGGCGACTGCCGGCCGTGAGCCGCCCGACGTTCCCGACGGCGGGCTCGAGCCGGTCGATCGATCTGGCGGTGAAGGAGCGGCTCGCGAGGGCGCTCTCGATCTACGAGGTCGATGCGGAACTGCTGCGCGAGTTGAGGCCGGACGTGATCATCACCCAGACCCAGTGCGAGGTCTGCGCGGTGACGCCGGAGGACGTGGAGCGCGCGGTCTGCGAGCTGACCGAGCGGCCCGCCCGGATCGTCGCGCTGGAGCCGAACCGGCTGGGCGACGTGTGGGACGACATCCGCCGGGTTTCGAGAGCGCTCGACGCGCCGGCTCGCGGTGACGCGCTGGTCGCGGAGTTGCGGGCGCGGGTGCTGGCGGTCGCGCTGAGGGCCGCGTCACTGGAACCGAAACCCACGGTAGCGGATATCGAGTGGATAGATCCGCTGATGACCGCTGGCAATTGGATGCCGGAGCTGGTCGAGATGGCGGGCGGCGTGAACCTCTTCGGTGAGGCGGGTAAGCACTCGCCGTGGCTCGAGTGGGAGGACGTGGTCGCCAGGGATCCGGACGTGCTGGTCGTCTCTCCGTGCGGCTTCGGGATCGCGCGGACGCTGGAAGAGTTGCCGCTGCTTGCGGCGCGCCCTGAGTGGCCGAGTCTGCGTGCGGTGCGCGAGGGGCGCGTGTATGTCGTGGACGGCAACGCCTACTTCCACCGTCCGGGACCGCGCCTGGTCGAGTCGCTGGAGATCCTCGCCGAGATCCTGCATCCCGAGCGGTTCCGGTTCGGGCACGGCGGGACCGGATGGGTGGCGCGCAGCGCATGAGACGTGCGCGCGCCGTCTGCGTCACGCTCTGGTGCGCGCTGCTCGCCGATTGCGGTCACGGCGATGCGTTTCGCGCGCCGGATTTCGGGAGCGCCGACCCGTACTACTCGGGAACGCCGGTGCGCCTCACGCTGAACGCGGGCACCGACCTCTGGCCGACGTGGCTCCCCGACGGGTCCGGGATACTCTACACCTCCGAGCGTCTTGACCGGCCCGACAAGGACTGGTGCCTGGTCGTCCTCCCACCGAGCGGCGGCAGGATAACGCGGACGATCTGCGAGAACACCAAGGTCGGCGAGGATTCCGTCCAGACGTTCCAGTCGGCGGCTGTGTCCGCCGACGGGCGGCTGATATACGCGCGCTCCTCCGGCCTCGCCGGGGCGTTGGGCGCTACGAGCAACCGGGCTCGCTCCAGAAGTCTGGTGCTTGGCTCGTTGACGTCCCCGCTGAGCGTACAGACTCTCTCATCGATCGGCTTCACGATCCCGGGAGTACGAACCTTCGGGGGACTGTCGCAGATCAACTGGCTTGACACTTCCACGATCGTCTATCGCGCCGACTTCCTCGGTCAGGTGTGCCTGGCGCAGGTGGCCAACTGCCCGCAGGCGTTCATCCAGAGCGGCCTCGGCATCATCGTTCACACGCTCGGCGATGCGCCGTCACGGGTGCTGCTGCCGGGAACCGACTTCGCGTCGTCGGTGGCCGTCGGCGCGAGCAGCGACGAGCTGTACTTCACGCTGGGCGGCGATCCCCGCGTGTACCGCTACACGATCTCGACGGGGACCATCACCGTGATCTACGATTTCGGTGCGGCGGGCATCGCGCGCGACATCCAGGTGCGCGGCAGCAAGCTGGTGGCGGTGGTCGGCGGGCCGACGGTCGGTTTCGCCTTCAACGTCAGCGCGAACACCAACCTCCAGATCGACACGATCGGCGGCGAGATCCACGTGGTGGACTTGCTCGCCGGGACCGATGCGACGATCTCAGCCGGCCTCTTCTTCCGCCACATCGCGCTGTCTCCCGCCGGCAACCGGCTCGTTGCCGAGTCGGTCAGCGGCGGGCTGGGCGACCTGTGGCTCTTCGAGGTTCCGTGAGACGCGCTCCAGCCTCGGCGCTCATGGCCCTGCTCGCCGCCGCGCCTCTCGCGGCGCAGACGGGCGGGGTGATCGTCGGCCACGTGCGGGACCGCGAGGGCGTGCCGGTCCAGGGGGCGCAGGTGGTTGTCCTCGGCGCACAACGGAGCGCCGTGACGGACAGCGCCGGCGCGTACCGGATCCGCGATGTCCGCAGCGGCTGGCACCGCGTGCTCGCCCGGAGCATAGGCTATCAGGTAGTGCACCGGGACAGCGTGCTCGTGCGGGCTGCGCAAGTGACAGCCGTGGACTTCGTGCTGCCCGCGGCGCCGGTGGAGCTCGAGCCGCTCCATATCACCGCGCCCGTTGACGTAGTGCTCGATCCGCTCGCTATCGCGACCACGCAGCGCATCAGCGCCGACGACCTCCGCCACCTTCCAGTCACTACGCTCGAAGAGGCCCTCGCCCTCTCGGCCGGCGCGGTGGGCGAGAGCTACCGCGGCGGGCGCGTCGGGCAGACCGCGTTCATCATCGACGGACTCGGTATCAAGAACCAGTTGGACGCCTCCACCGGAGGCCTCGGGGTGCGCATCCCGCCCGACATCCTGACCGAGGCGTCGCTGGTCAC
>JAUYOW010000084.1 GCA_030697825.1 Gemmatimonadales bacterium
GACCAGGCTGGAAGAAGTGAAGCGGGTCGCGGACGCGGGAGAGGTCATGCCGCCCAAGTCCACGTTCTTCGCGCCGAAAGTGCCGACGGGGGTGGTGCTCCGGCCGCTGGCGGGGGAGAGCTAGCCCGGCGGCGGCCGTTCATCAGGTGTCGGTGACCGGTCTCGCAGTGGCGGTGACCTCGTGTTGCCGCCGCAGCCATTCGCCGAGCAGCGGATCGCTGACCAGGTACTGGCCGTCCTGGTTTTCGAGATACCCCTTCTCCAGCAGACTTCGAAGCGCCTGGCTGGTAGTGCTCTTCGCGGGGAGATCCTGCCGCGCGAGATACGCCGCGGCCGTCGGCGCCGAGGTCGGCTCGCTGGCGATCGCCAACAGCACCCGTCGCTGGGCCACGGTGAGCGCCGAGTACTCGGCGGCGTAGACCGTTCCTGAAGCCCGCTGCGCTTCGCCGAGCCCTTCGCTCACGATGGCGGCCGTCACCCGGCGCGCCGATCGGGCCACGGCCTTCTCCCACACGAAGTGCGCGAGGTACTGCGTCGCCCACGGATGGCCGGCAGCGGTCCAGAGGATCGCGTCGGCCGCTTCGCGGTCCAGCTCCTGACCGGTGTCCCCAAAGCGCTGCACGAGCCACGGCTCCAGCTCGTCGCGGGTCAGGCGGGCGAGCGGGAAGGGAGCGGCCAGCTTGAGCAGCGGCCGGGCCCGGTCAGCGAACATTTGCTGGAGGAGATGGCGCTGGCTCCCCGCGAAGACGCACGCCACGCGCCGGAACTGCTGGACCGCGGTCCGAATCACCGCCTCGGTCTGGTGGTGGCTGTCCCATTCGGCCACCTGCTGGAATTCGTCGAACACCAGCACGATGGGGTGGAGCTGGCTCTCCGCCAAGCGTTGGATGGCCGCCAGTGCGTCCTCGAGATCGGGAAGCGGCCCCGTCGCCGTCCGCGCCACCTCCAGCGTCACGTGCACGTCGCCCTCGGCTCCGACGCTCAGCGCGGGACGGAGCCGCTTGAAGAGCGATGCCGCGGCCTTGATCCACTCCGAGGGCCTCCCGCGCCGGCAGGCCAGCGTCACGGCTTCGCCCACCCGCTGCGCCAGGCGCCGCGCGTCCACGGTCGGCAAGCAGTCGCACCACACGAGGCTCGGGTGTGCGGCGCGGCCCGGCCAAGCGAACGCCTCGCGCAGCAGGGACGTCTTGCCGTACCGCCGCGGCGCGAAGAGGTAGGCGTGCTGCCCCGCCGCGGCCAGGGCGCGGAGCCGCGCGATCTCGGAGGCTCGGCCGGCGAACCGGCGCCCCGTCACCACGCCGCCCAACACGAACGGATTCAGCGTCTTAGGATGGTCCATACTATACGGTCCATATCATACGGACCATAGTGTACGCGCCAGCTCCGTGGTACGTCAAGGCCGGAGGTGACGTCGGCGCGGCGATGAACGGGATGAACGGGCCGCGGCTCTCCGTGACAGCTGGTGTATGGCCAGGCGGGGCTGCTCCTGGCCGACACGGCGCAAGGCAACCGGGTTTCGGCCAACCTTTACGATCGCTACGGCCGGGACACGTTGACGACAGACGCGACGGGGAGTTGGCGGCTGCGTTACGATGGGGTGCGGGGCGTGCCGGACACCGTCGTCACCCCCGTTGGCAGACTCGCTGACCTACCCGATCGACGCCTGGGGCCCGGCGGTGGGCGCCTAAGCGGATAGGCGCCGGGGGGGGGGGGGGCCAGCTTGCCCGGTTGGCGGCTTGAGCGCACCTTGAACGGCGTCGGCGCGCCTGACCTTGGGGGTACGGTGGCGCCGGCGCCGGCCGCTGCATATCATCGCGAGTCTTGCAGGCTAACTCGGCTACGGGGCCGAGTTATCACGCGAGCTTCGCAGCGGTTGTGGTTTTGGACGTGAAGCCCAATTGCTAGTAAACACCAAGTTGGGCAGCACACACCTATGGTCTTTTGGCGCAACCCCTTCCGCCGCCGGTCTAAGCAGCCCGGCGGCACACTGCCTCCGTTCCGCGAGCCCGGCCCGGTGCTAGCGGACAATCCCATCGT
>JAUYOW010000085.1 GCA_030697825.1 Gemmatimonadales bacterium
TCGAGCACGACGCCGTCCGTCAGGTCGTCGTTGCTCACGTCCACGCCCACCAGCACCAGGGCCGGCCGACCGTCGCTCTTCAGCGCATGGTAGTAACGCATCGCCGCGCAGCCGGGCTGGTCGAGCAGCTCCAGGATCGGGCCGGAATGGAACGCGCCTCCCTTCTCGTCGTTGGAGCGGGTCTCGCGGAACCGGCGCGTCATGCGCGCCGCGTCAGCGAGCTGGATGTGGTGGTCACGCGTGGGGAGAAACATGGCTACCTCCTGGTAGGATGGGAATGAAAACGGCCGGCTCAGGGGCCGGCCCCGCCAGGAGGAATCTCCTCACATTAGTTCGAGGTGGCATCCTCGTACTACTTCGAGGGTATAGACTCGAACTACTTAGAGGGTATCTGTTCCGGTGATTCCGGGGTGAGAAGTCGAATGCTAGGAGGCGTCCCGACCTGCGGCTTCGGCCTCGCTGATGGCGGTGAGGATCGCAAACCTCACCAAGCCCCGCTCGGCGGCGATGCCGAGGACCTTGCGGATATTGTGGCGGTGGAAGGCGACGGTCGATGGCTGGAGGCCCAGGGCCTCGGCGATTTCCGCCGTGGAGCGGCCCTCCCCGATCATGCGGACGATCTCGTGCTGCCGAGGCGTGAGCCGCGCCATGGCCAGGTGCCCGGCGTCGAGGCTGACGCGATGGGTAAGCTTGGGAACGAGTCGCGACACGAACCGCCGGCCGGCCAGGACCTCGTTGATGGCGACCTCGAGTTCCTCGATTCCGGCATCCTTCGGGACGAAGCCGTCGGCGCCGGCGGTGAGCGCGGCGTCCGCCAGGACCCGGTCCACATGCATCGTGACCACCAGCACCTTCATCTCCGGCCGAAGGGCTTTCACGTCCGGGAGCAGATCGAGTCCGCTGCGCCCGGGGAGGGCCAAGTCGAGGAGCAGCACGTCGGCGGTGGTCCGGCGCAGGGTCGTGAGCAGGCTCTCGCCGTCGTAGGCCACGGCGACCACGTCGAACCGCGGCGCGAGCAAGTTCCGCAGTCCCTCGACGAGGAGGTGGTGGTCGTCCGCCAGGATCAGGCGCCGGAGCTTCGGCCTCATCCGTCCCCGCGCGGCAGGACCGCTTCGACGGTCGTCCCTGAGCCCGGCGCGCTGGTGACTGCGAGCCGTCCCTTCACCAATTCGGCCCGCTCGCGCATCGCGCGCAAGCCGATTCCGCTCTCGGTCCGGCGGCCGGCGGGGAGCCCGCGGCCGGAGTCCCTTACCCGCAGCCGCACCGTGTGCTCGTTGGCTTCCAGCTCGACCGTGACGCGCTCGGTTTGCGCGTGCCGGACCACGTTCCGCAGCGATTCCTGAGCGATGCGGTAGGCCGCCAGTCCCACGTCGGGCCGGAGCGGCACGTCCGCACCTGTCACCGACACGTCAACGACCAGCCCAGTGGTTCGCGAGAACTCAGTGCCGAGCGCCTGGAGCGCGCGCGCCAGGCCTACCTGTTCGACCAACGACGGATGGAGCTGGTGCGCGACGGAACGGAGTATCACGCCGAGGTCCTGGAGCTCGGTCGCGATGGCGCGGGCGCGGCGCGCCACGTCTCCGCCGTTGCCGGGGAGCTTGATGGCGAGATCGTCCACCTCGTGGCCGATCATGGCCACGCGCTGAAGGGCGTCGTCGTGCACCTCGCGCGCGATGCGGGCGCGCTCGTCCTCCTGGGCCGCGAGGAGGCGCCGCGCGAAGTCCTGCTGCATGGCGAGCCGCCGGCGCTGGGCAAGGATCAGGGCGGCGCCGAGGGCGACCAGGACGATGCCGACGGAGAGGACACCGGCGACGAAGAGGCTCCAGATTGCCTGTGGTGCACTTGGCACGTCACGCCTCGGGCGATCGAGAGAAAAGCCACGACATTGATCACGGACCACAGCACGTAGGCCCGCGCCACCAGTGTCCGATCGCCGCCGAGCAGCGCGGCCAGCGGGCCGATGGTGCTGTTGCCTCCGAAATAGAGGCAAAGACCCGCGCACGTCCAGAACCAACTTTGACCGGCAAGGCCTCCCTCGGCCTCGTTCATGCTCCGGTCGACCAGGGTCCATGCCGCCGCCGCCATTCCGAGCACGCTGAGCAGCGGCTCGGCCGCCGTGGAGAAGGTACTGGTGTTCTCGACCGCCGCCAGGAGCACGCCCCAGACCGTGATCGCCAGGGGGATGGCGAGGCGAAGGGTGAGCCGGGCCACGTCGCGGGTCTGCCACTCCGCCAGCGCCCAGAGCACCAGGGCGGTTTCCGCCGGGAGTGCTGCGTACGTCAGCCAGTGGTTGTTGAGGCCGTTCAGCGCCAACGCTATCCCCACACCCTCCTGGAGGGTGATCAGGAGGGACCAGGCGAGGATCCACCGGGCGGCGCCCCGGGGCCGCGACCTGGTGAGGAGGGTCGCGAGCGCCGGTAGCGCCGGGTAGGCGGAACTCATGTAGAGGGGCCAGGGGATGCCTGTAGCCTGCATGGTACTGAAACTCACTCGAACTACTTCGAGGGGGAAGACTCGTACTTCTACTAGGGTGTTCCCTCGTAGTTGTTCGAGACTTTCACTGCCGAGCGCGCCGAGCAATTGTTCGGAGGTGCCGACATGCCTCCAACAGTAACGGAATCGAGAGTGCAGCGCTTCCTCTGCAGTGACGGAAGCCTGGTCGCCGCGCAGCTGGCGGCGATGGAACCGTCCGTCAGGCCGCTGCTCATAGACGTCCGGGATCTTGGTGAGGTCCCCGGCCGTGCGGAGGCACTGGAAATACTGGAAGCTGATGCGTTGGTGAGCGTGCAGGCCTTGGGCCGGCGGCGGGTGGCGATCTTGGCGCGGGCCGGCGCGCTGTTCGGGGTGGTGCGGATGGTCTGCATGCTCGCCGACATGCGGGGCGCCTTGGTCAGGGTGTTCACGGATGAGGAGTCGGCGCTGGCCTGGCTCGGCCAAGCCGAGGGGCAGCGAGAGCCCACGTAGGCGTGCCCAAGATCCTATTCGTTGTTCACGGTATGGGCGTGCACGGCAGCGACTGGGCGCGGCTGGTTCGCGCCAAGCTCGTCGAGGCCGCCAGCCGCTATCAGGCTTTCAAGAACGGCCCTCCGCTGGATCAGCAGGTGGAGATCGTCCCGATCACCTACGATGACGTCTTCACCGGCATCCTCGGCCAGTGGCAGGGGTCGGTGGACGGTCTCGCGACCTTCGCGCGGGACCAGGCCATGACGATCCCGACGGTCCTGGGCTGGCTCAACACGGCGCAGGACACTGAGAAGGACTTCTTCTGGACCCACGTGGTGGACGTGCTCCTGTATCGGTTCAACAGCATTGCCACCAAGCAGGTACGGCTCAAGGTCATGAAGGCGATCGCGGCCAAGCTCGCGGGCGCGATGAAAGGGGGGCAGCTCCTCGAAGCGTCGGTGTTGACGCACAGCCTGGGGACATCGGTCGTGCACGACAGCCTGGCGATCCTCGGGTCGGTGCCGCTGGATGGGAGCCAGGCCTTCATGGCCGGCAAATTCCGGTTCCTGAATCTCTTCGCGGTCGCCAACGTGAGCCGCGTGCTCGAGACCGATCCTCAGGCGTACACCAGCGTCGTTCACCCCTACACGGTGCAGCCGGCGACGGCGTACCTGACGCGCTACTACAACTTCCGCCACACCCTGGATGCCTTTCCGGCGGTCCGTGCGTTCAAGCCCGCGAACTGGGGCGACGATTACCGGCCGACCGAAGGCCTGGATCACATCCGAGAGTTCAACGTTCACGGCTACGAGCACTATCTCGACGCTCCTTCGGTTCACGTCCCGATAATCAACGGTCTGCTGGGGCCGGTGATCACCAGGCAGGAGAAGGAGTCAGCGATCGCGGCCTACGCGGCGGCACCAGCACTGCCGTGCGCCGACCAGGTGAGGGAGTTCGTCGCGGCGGCGCGGCGGTTGATCGAGCTGGTGCATGACAGCGCCGACCCCGAGAAGCTCATCATCGCTGGGTGCCAGTTCCTTGCCCTGGCCAAGGAGGCGCGCGATGCGTGCCATGCGTGACCGGGTCTTCGCCGCGATACTCGGCGCCGCGGCACTTGGCGCCGCGGCCGCAAGGCTGCCGGCGCAGACGCCGAGCGCGGTCGGCCGTGACTGCGACCCCGACGTCGTAACAGCGCTCGATCCCGCCGCGATCCCGGCGGGGTGGGCCGACCGGCACCCGAACGCGGTCATGGTAGGCTTCGGCCCCGCCATCTCGGAGGGCAGGTGGTCCGCCGTCGCTACCGCGCTGGCGGACGGCTTTCGCGCCTCGGATCTCGTGCCAGCGGGGCAGATGCGAGCGACGTTCCAGTCCCAACTCGACACCATGCAGGGGGAGTTTGCCGCCGTAGACGCGAGCCCGAATCGCGAGACGTTGCTTCGGACCGCCGGCGGCGTAAGGCAGGTGCGCTTCAACCTCATTGGCGACCCGGACGAGGACAGGTTCACGCTCTTCGACCCGCCGGCGCGGCTCGCCTTCGACGCAAGTACCGACGCCGCCGTCCGGCGCGACCTCTGCTGGCGTGCCATCGCCGCATGGAAGCTGCTGGTGTTCTACGGCGACGCGGGGCGTCAGGGCGCGGTACGCGCGCTCGACCGGCAGCTCGTGCTGTGGGACAACTACAACGCGAGCTCGTACTCCCAGTACCCCTGGGAGCTGCTGGTGAACGGCATCGGCGGCGTTCGCCCGTCCGATCTGTCGCCGCCCGTCGGGCAGCTGGTGCTCCTGCATCCGTCGTTCGGTGTGGAGCTGACGGGGAGGCTGGACTCCCTGCGGCGGCTCGACGTGCTGACCCTCGAGCCCCTGGGCTATCTGCGATACAACCAGAACCGGACGTCGTACGTCGGCCTGTCCGCCGTCGTGACCTTCCCGTCCAGCGTGGACGTCGGCATCGGGGCGATGGCGCACATGGGACGCTCGGTGAAACTCGGCTATGTGCTGCGGCGCCGCCGCCCGGGGGGTCTGCGGCGCAACGGGGTCATGATGTCGGTGGACCTCTATGGGGTGGCGAGCGGCGTGCCGGGCCGGGTGCGCGGAGTGCTGGAGCGGCTGCGCACGCTACGAGACTCGACGCTGGCGGGTGGGCGCTGATGACCCTCGCCCCTCTGTCCGACCGCGCCAGAGCGCTGAGCGCGGCGAGCACGGCAGCTTCATGCGCTGTTGGGCTGCCCCCGTGTAGTGTGGATTCAAGTACGCTTGCTGAGGGCGTAGGCCAAGTTGGTCGAGAGACGGTTGACTAGTGCGCGCCAATCTCGGTAAACGCTGAGGGATGAGAGCGTCTGCTCTGGTGCGTCGTCGGTGAGCTGGAGCTTCCGGCCTAGGGCCCACATTGCCTGGCCGATGCACTGAACGGTGCAGTAACGCAGGTGCGTGGGGACGAGCTTGGTCGGGTCAAGAAAGCCTCGCGCGACGGTTCGTGGCCCGTGCTCAAGGTTGGCGTCCCAGAAGCGGTGCTCACGCTCGTTCGCGGGGACAACCGCGCCGGTCTTGTAATCCTGAGCCCAAGTCTCGAAGTCGTGAGCGACACGGCTGAAGAGGTCCGCGGACACGACACTGAAGTCGAGGTCGGAGCTAGCCGAGACTGGCGTCCCTAACTGGGGGGGTGGTGCAAGCGAGAAGCCGATACGCGCGCTGCCGATGATGGTTATCGCCTTGGGTTCGACCTGAAGCCTGCCAGCGAGCCAGGAGCGAGCCACGTCGTAGAGCGCTGGTACCGGCCGGAAGATGAAGGGGATGCCCTCCGTGAGCCAAAGCCGCACGACGCAGTGAACGTCGCGAGGCACTAGAGCCGCTAGAGTCTCGATGAAGTCGCGCGGCTCAGGATACGGTGCCGAGAGCTGGCGCAGCGAGGGATCGAGTTCGAATGCGCGAAGAGGACGCTCGCTGAATGTGGTCGTAAGTGCCATCGAGTCTGTGGCGAAGGTGAAGGGCTAGTAAGTGATGAGAGCGGCATCGAATCTGCTCGATTCGGCGAGTTGGAGCAAGGCGCGGCTGCGGGTACTTCAGGCGAGCCACGAGTTCTGCAGCCTGGGAGGGAGTGAGAGCGCAAGGGTTCAGGCCGAGACGCGCACAGGCGGCCTGAAAGCCATGCATGCGCCACCCGAAGTATCCTAGATGCAAGTAGAGGGCTGGCATAGCGTGCCGCGGGAGCTCCTGCGCGGCGAGCGTTGCAAGCAGGATCTCTCGCAGCTTTCGGGCTAGAGTGCGCTCGTAGCGAGCGGTGAGCACGCGGACGATCTGTTGGTCGATGGTGCTGGCGCCTTCTATCGTGCCATAGGCCAGGCGGCGCCAACACGCTCGTCCGATCGCGATGATGTCGATTCCCTGGTGGAGGCCGTGCCGATGGTCCTCGCCGGACACTAGCAGCTGCTGTGCTATCAGCGGCGGAGCAGACGAGCCTGCGCGCTGCAGATCATGATGCGCTCGCTGAAGGAGCGCGCGCAAAGCGAGCCACTCATTACGAAGGAGAAGCCTTCCTAGCGGTCGCAGTAGCGCGGCGAGTAGCGTGTGCATTCTCCGAGGGCCGGCTAGGGGGCAGCCTAACAGCATGATTGGTCTCGAACGCATCCCCATCTCCACCTTGAGGACCGTCCGCCCGGACGGATCCTCCTTGGTCTTCCAGAGCTGGTCCGGGTTCACCCCCCAGGCCCCGGTCCTTCTGGATCCCGACTGACCCGCGCCCGACTCGCCGTTGGAGAGCCGCTTGGCGTACTCGTCGCGTTCCGCTAGTGCCGCCTCCGGCCCGGCCGCACGCGCTCGTCCAGCTTCGCTCCCCAGCGCGTCAGGAAGGCCGTCACGAACCCGTGGACGTGCGGCGGCTCCACGGCGAGCGGCGCCAGCGCCATCGCCACGGTCAGGGCCACGTGGTAGCCCTCCGAGCGCGAGGCGAGCGCGCGGCGGTACGCGGGATGCGACTCGTTGACCCACACCGTGGATTCCACCAGCCGCCCCAGCTCGCCGCCGTCCGGCCCCTTCTCGAAACGCACCGTCAAACCGTAGCGCACAGGCCGCTTCGGACCGCGCCCGCCGGTCACCGGCGGCCCCTCGGCGAGGATGGGCTCCGGGGCCGGCGCCGCGGCCGCCTCGCCCTCGCCTGGTTCGGGGACCTCCGGCGGGTGCGCTTCCTCCTCGCCGCCTGACGATCCCAATTCCGGCGCCTCCCCGCTGCCCGCGGAGACGCCGAGCGCGGCGGGCTGAACACCCCGCGCCCCTTCGGCGGCGCGGCCCATGGGGAGCCTGCGCTGGCCGCCCGCCTGGCGCTCGACCAGCATGGCCAGGAGCGGGAACTCCTCCGCGAGGTCCACCAGCACCGTGTGGAGGTCGCGCTCCAGCGGCCGCGTCTTGCGCCGGCGGGCTTCCTCGTCGTCACCGGGCGCCTCGCCCCAAGCCGCGAGCTGTGCGGTGACCGCCTGCTGGATGGCTTTGCGGTAGGCCAGGTGCGTCATGCCACGCTGGCCGGCGCGGATGAAATCACCCTTGTCGAGCGTCAGACACTCGGCCAGTGCGGGCACCTCGACGAGCCCGCCGATACGGTCCGGCGCGGCGGGAACGAGCCCCAGCCAGCCCCACCCGCGCTTGATGACCTTGCCCAGCGTGCTCACCGCGACGCCGCGGCGCTCCTCGGGGAGTGGGCCGGCGTCGCGGGTCAGGAAGCCGACCGCCGACGGCTTGCGCTTGCGGGCGACCCGGATGCTCAGTGCCGCGCGGCCGTCGCTCCCCTCACGTCTAGGCAGGACGTGCCCGTTGACGAGGAATCGTACGCCCGCGGGGTAGTGAGCCGCCAGCAGCTGGTCGAACGCAACGTCCAGCAGCGGCTCGAAATGACGGGCGATGGTCGCTTCGAGGAAGCCCGTATCGAGCAGCGCCGAGAGCGGCTCGCGGAGCTTGAGGCGCACCGCGGTCCCGTGGTCGGCCACGAGCCCCGGAGGTGGCACCCACTTCCACGGCGCGCGGCGCCTCGAGGCAAGACACCACGACGAGGCGACGTGGTGTTTCCCGCGGCGCGTCTCGGTGAGCACGTCGTGGCAGGCGAGCAAGCCGAGCTTGATGCCGACCCCGGCGAAGCCGATGCCCTGGCCGCGCGTCTTGGTCGTCGCGGCGATGTCGTGGAAGCGGATCAGCTCGCTCCGCTTCATCCCGGTGCCGTCGTCGGTGACGGTGAGCGTAGCGGCGGCGGGGTCAGCGGTCAGCGCTATCAAGGTGGCGCCGGAATCGAGCGAGTTGGCGACGATCTCCGTGAGGATGGTCTCCTCCAGGGCGCCGGGGTAGGCGTCGCGGAGGTCCTCGAGCAGGTGAAGGATGTCGAC
>JAUYOW010000086.1 GCA_030697825.1 Gemmatimonadales bacterium
GATGGAGATGCCGACTACGTACGCTCCCGCGGACAGGGCGCACATCTGGCGCAGGGTCAAGAGGCCGCGCTGTATGACGCGGGAGCCGCCGCTGAACTGCGTCGGTGTGTAGTTCGCCTCGTCGGCGCCGGAAAGGGCGTCGAAGATGTCGTTCGCAGTGTTCAGCCCGATGTGGATCGCCGCTCCGCCCACCAGCGTCAGCAACGCCAGCCACCAGCTGAAGTAGCCGTCCCTCGCCGCCACGGCGATCCCCAGCAGTATCGGCACGATCGTCGCCGTCAGGAACGGCAGACGCGTCGCCAGCAGGAACGTCCACACCGGCGACAGGCGCGGCTTCACCTCGCGATGCTGCTCCGCGGAGAGCTGCTCCAGGTAGCGCTTCGCCTGGGCGTTCGAGCGCTCCGAGTACTCGAAGAACGGGATGTCGGCCTCGTCCCAGCCCCAGGCGCGCTCGGGGCGCAGCACCAGCGCGTCGCCGCCGGCGGAAAGCCGGCCCCAGAGCGAGACGTAGCGGCGCTCGTCGTAGCCCTCGCCCGGCCGGGGACGGATGTGGCTGGCGATGACGTTCACCTGGCGGTCGGTGGGCAGCGGCAGCCCGGTGCGGGCGATGCGCACCACGCCGGCGTCGGCGTCGGTGCGGAACGTGGCGGGAGTCTGGAGGGGGTAGCCGTCGTCGTCGACCCACGAGACGACGACGTGCGGGTAGGCGTCGAGCCTGGCGAACAGCTCGCGGTCGATCTTCATGACGGCGCCGGTGCCGTCGCCACCTGCGGCTGCGCCGCCGGGTCGCCGTCCTCCCACCAGAGGACGCGGCGAGGCGTGATCTCGATCAGCGAGCGCTCGAAGAAGAGCGGCAAGGCGAAACGCTTGCTCAGGAAGAAGTCGATAGCCGGTTCCTTGGCACGCCAGAGCGGCATGATCGCCATCCAGGTCTCGTGGGGGTCGTCCTCGACGGCGCGCGCGTCGCCCTGAACGGTACAGCGGGTCGCGAGGCCGCCCGTGGCGACGGGGTCGCTGACGGCGAGGCTCACCTTGCCGTTGCGCTTGATGTGCTCCAGCTTCTTCGAGAAGAGGACGCTGGAGGTCATGTAGACGCGCTCGCCGTCCCAGAGCGGGATCAGCGGGTGCGTGCTGGGCTCGCCGCGCGCGTTGATGACGGTCAGCTCGCTGACCAGCGCTACGCGCAGCAATCCATCGACCGGAAGTGGGAACCAGCTCATCGATGCGCCTCCGCCTGGGCATATTGTGCCTGATTTCACAGTCTCGATCCAGCCCCCATGGGGGGCGCGCGCCGATAGAGTTAGGATAGGAGCGCTATGGAGCCGCAGATCCAGTACGCGAAGACCAAGGACGGCGTGAACATCGCGTACGCGGTCGCAGGTGAAGGCAGGACGGTCGTTCGCGTGCCACCGGTTCCCTGGAGCCACGTGCAGCGCGAATGGTCGGACTGTTCGCTGTTTCTCGTCACGAAACCGTTGGTGGAGGCGTGCCGGGCTGTATGGTTCGACACCCGGGGGAGCGGGCTTTCGGACCGTCACAACCTAGATTTCTCGATAG
>JAUYOW010000087.1 GCA_030697825.1 Gemmatimonadales bacterium
GGCGTCCTCGTGCTGAGCGTCCTCGACTCGACGTTGCGGCGGTACGAAGGCCGCCGCATCGCGGACATCGCGCGGGAAGAGCACCACGACCCGTACGAGGCTCTCTTCGACCTGCTGGCGGCGGACCGGGCAAAGACGGGAGCCGCATTCTTCTCGATGAGCGAACCGGACGTGCGGGCGGCGGTCTCGTCCCCGTGGGTAGGTGTCGGGTCTGACTTCGGCGCCACGGCCCCGGACGGTCCGCTGGGCCTGCGGAAGGTGCATCCCCGCGCCTACGGGACCTTCCCCCGGATCCTGGGCCGCTACGTGCGGGAGGAGCGCGCGCTGACGCTGGAGGCCGCGGTGCGGAAGATGACCGGTGTGGCCGCCGAGCGGATGGGGCTTCCGGAGCGCGGACTACTGCGTGAGGGGTACTTCGCGGACATCACGGTGTTCGATGCGGGGACCGTCATGGACCGCGCCACGTTCGAAGATCCGAGCCGGCCATCGGAGGGGATACGGTACGTCATGGTGAATGGTCGCCTGACGCTCGACGAAGGAAGAGTCACCGGCGAAAGGCCGGGGCGTGCGCTGCGCGGTCCGGGGTGGCGGCGATCGTGAGCCTCCCGACGGTATTCCTTGGATTCGCGCCCGTAGCGGTCCTGTTCCTGGTGGCTGGCTGGCTCGGCAACGGTCGACGGCTCAACCGGGCGGCCGCCTTCGTTCTCCTGTCGGAGGCGCTGGTCCTCACGCTCCTGGCAGCCCTGTGGTTCGGCTCCATTGGCCACGGTGGATGGTTCCTGGCGTTCCTGCTTCTCGGGGCGCTGGTCGCAGGAGCGGATCGCGGGCTGCGTTCTGCGTTACTGCGTTCTGCCGAACGCCCGGAACTCCGGCTTTTCTGTCTGGGAGTGGTCAAGTACCTGCTGGCCGGGGCGATTCTCGCGTGGCGGCTCGGCTAGTCGCTCCCTACTTTACGGCGCCATGAATCCAGTCCATCGAGCTATCGAGCGGGCGGCCGCGTATTTCGCGGAACGCCGGACCCGCCCGGGTGTCGTCGCCCGGCGGCTCCTCCAGGCCCCCGGCGCCGACGATCACCGGCTAACCCAGACCCTGTTGCGGGAACGGCGGGCCAAGGTGCGCTCGGACGGCAGCATCGCCGGCGACTTGGTTCAGACCGCCTGGCACGTGTGGGAGCTGATGGACTTGGGACTCGCCTCTACGGCGGCGGGGGTGACCAAGCCGGTCGGTTGGCTCTTGGGCCGCCAGGACAAGGACGGCGCTTTCGGCTTGGGGTGCACACCCCGACGGCACGAGCTCAAGACCTGCGAGCATAGCATCGGCGGGTTCTTCGCCTATCGCTCCTCGTCCCGCACTATCGCGCGGCTGACCCTCACCACGGGTGCGGCGGTTACGTCGGACCATGGGTCGCGGTTCCTGGCTTCGTGCTTCGCCCTCCGGTCGGTGCTGCGTGCCGGCCAGGACGAGCGGACGCTGGTGCGGCGTCATGTGGGGAGCCTGCTCGCCATGCCCAAGATGTGGGACACGTGGGGCGGACCGTGGCAGCCGACCCTGACGGTCGGCGCGCTGGCGGCGATCGCGTGGTCGCCGCTGCCCTTCCGCGCCCAGCTCCCGATCCTCTCCGAGCACCTCGCGCTCAACCAGAAGCCCGATGGGTCATGGCGGAACCTGGACATCGTGCACGCGGTGGACGCGCTGGTAGGGGTGCCGCTACCGCAGGCACGGGAAGCGGTAGCCCTCGCGGCTCCGAGGCTCGCCAAGCTTCAGACCCAGCGAGGCACGCTGGGCAGCGGGCCACGCGCGGAAGAACGCACCTTGGTGGCGCTGCGGGCCTGGTTGGTGGCGAGGGAGTACGCGTAACAGCGGGCACAGCCGCACAGCCGCACAGCCGCACAGCCGCACAGCCGCACAGCCGCACAGGCGCACAGACGCACAGGCGCACAGACGCACCGACGCGCAGGAACGCAGTGGCCCTTCCCATCCCGAGGCTCATGTGCATGACACTCCCCAGGACAAGCGGCCGCAGATCAGGCGAAGTACGCTTTCCCACGGTGCGGGTTGAGCCTGCAACCTCGGCCCCGCTGAGCTAGCGCAGGTCCTGCGCTTCGTCCCCCCGA
>JAUYOW010000088.1 GCA_030697825.1 Gemmatimonadales bacterium
ATTGCGCACTTTCTTGCTCACGGTGGGGATCACCTCGCGAATCTTGCGGGCGCCGCGGGCCAGGCGCTGGACGGCAGCCGCACACAGCCCCGTGTCGGTGGGATAGCGGATGTCCGCTTCCGCCACCGTGGAGTCGGCGCGCATAGCCCGGGGACGAAAGCGTCGCTCCCGAAGGGCCTTGTCGATCAGACCCCGGATCAACTCGTCGACCAGGCCCGGTCCCAGCCGGCGCGTGAGCTTGCGCACCGTAGACTCGTGGGGCACGTTCTCGACGATCGGGATGAGACAGAAGCGTCGCAGATGCAGCGAGTCGGAGACTTCTTGCATCAGCGTCTCGTAGCCCCAGCCGTAGCGATGCTTCAGCACCATCACGCGCAGGTACGTGGCCATGGGGATGGTGGGCCGGCCGTGCGGCGCGGTGTCCGGGTGCAGCTCGGCCCAGCGGGTGCGAAAGGGGACCAGCAGCTGGGGGTCGGCCACGAGCTGATCGACGGCCGCCAGCTCGGCGGGGAGCTGCTGCACGAGGGTGGGCAGGAGATGGTCCCAGAGGGTATCGACGGGTGTGCTGGACATGAGCCGGAGCATGGCGACCTCGCAGGTGGGGGCCGAGCGTAGTGAGGCGGAATCCGAGGGGCTTGCGGGTGGTGCCCATAGCCTACATCATAATACTGTGTAGGCACTTCGGCCAGGCTCTTATCTCGGGGAGAGGAACGCTCATGCCACGCGCGCCCGAACGCCGACTCGCCCGCTTACGCGCTCGCTACGAGAAGCACGCCGCGCAACTCGCCCGGGTGGGCTTCATGCTCAAGGGGAGTCTGGTGCAACGCTTCCTGACTTGTGGCACACCCAGCTGTCGCTGCCACACCGATCCGTCCCGGTTGCACGGTCCCTACTGGCAGTGGAGTCGCGCGGTCGGGGGGAAGACCGTGAGCCGGATGCTCCGCGAGGACCAGGTGCGACGCTATCAGGAGTGGATCGAGAACTGGAAACGATTCGACAAGATCGTCGCCAAGGTGCACGACGTCTCCTCTCAGGCCGACGCGATCCTCCTCGCCCAGGAGCGGGAATCGCGCGACAGGAACAACACCTCTCGGCACCACCCCCAGCCGAGGAAATCAGCCGCTCGGCGGTGATTTTTCCGGGGGAAGTAGCTAGACTATACGGTGACTCCCTCTAACCGGGCCTACGGAATGCGGTTAGCCCGCTGGATCGTCCGAGTCGGACTTACCGCACTCGGCGCCGTCATAGTGACGACCTGCAAGATCTCGGACGTGCTCACCACGCCCGGGGTCGGGAACGTGGCGCTCTCATACGGAGGCGCGACCGTCCTCGTCCTCGGCGCCACGGCGCCGGCGTCCGCGTCGGCGACGGTGGATGGCGGCCCGCTGCCACGGGCGCAGTTCGAATTCAGCTCCTCCGACAGCTCGATCGTCGCGGTGCGCGGGGACACCCTCGTCGCGAGGGCGCGCGGCTCTGCCACCCTCACCGTGCGGCTTTCCAGCTCGGTACTGCCGGACGAACCGCCGTCCATCTCCCAGCAGATCGACGTGGTCGTAGACACGGTCACCCTCGACTCCGCCTCGGTGCTGTTCACGAGCGTGGGCGACACCGTGACACTCACCGCGACGTCCCTCGACGCGGGCGGAAACTCGGTATCAGGGGCGGGCCCGGCATGGGCGACGTCGGATACTGGCGTGGTGGCGGTGACGAGCACCGGAAAGCTCTCTGCCAGGCGCAACGGAACGGCGACCGTCAAAGCCAGGGTGGACCGCGACAGCGCCCTCGTGACGGTCACGGTGCAACAGGTCCTGGACCACTACACCTTCGAGCCCGCCTCGCTCCGGGTGGACGCGCTCGCGGCCACCGCGCTGTCGGTGGCGACGGGGCGCGACGCGCGGAACAACTCCATGACCGGCGTGCCTCCGACCTGGACCATCGGGGACGCGAGCATCGCGTTGCTCAGCGCCACGACGGGCATCGTCACGACGCTCATCAACGGCGAGACCTACCTTTACGCGACCCGCGGCAGCGTGACGGACAGCGTGCTGCTGGTGGTGGACCAGAAAGCGACGCTGGTGTTCATCACGCCGGACCCGGTGCCCGCGCTCACCTCGATCAGCGACCAGGTCCAGCTCACCGGCCGAGCGTTCGATCGGCGCGGCATCGAGCTCCAGGGCGCGGCGCCGGCGTGGTTCACGCTCGACCCAGTTCGCCTTCGCGTCAGCTCGGAGGGGCTCGTCACGGCCCTCGCCGCCGGACTGGGTCGCGTGATAGCGACGCTCGACGGGGCCGTGGACACGGTAAACGTGAACGTGTCGAACGACCCGGCCGTGGTCGAGGTGACGCCCGACACGGCGTCCGCCACGAGCCTCGGTGACACGATCCAGTTCAGCGCCACCGTGCGGAACGGCCGAGACGACCCGATCGCCACGGCAGTCGTCGCGTGGCGCATGGCGGACCCGGGCGTCGCCGCGGTGCTCGCCGATGGGAGGGCGATCACGCTCTCCGTCGGCACGGCCCGGGTCATCGCCTCGATCGCCGGAAAGGCGGACACGGGGATCCTGCGGGTCACCAACCTGCCGGCCGTGCTCAACATCGTGCCCGACAACCGGACCCTGAACGCCATCGGCGTGGTGGACACGCCTGCCGTCACTATCCAGAACGCGCGTGGCGTCCCGCTCGCCCGCGGCTCGGTCACCTGGACGGCCGACGACGCCACCATCGTGCGGGTCAGCGGCCAGGGGTTTCTCACCGCTCGCGACACCGGCCAGACCTACGTCCACGCGAGCGGAGGGTTGCTCTCGGACTCGGTGCTCGTCACCGTGACCAACAACCCCGCGTCGATCGTGATCGCCGGCCGTGCCGTCGACACGCTCACCGCCCTTGGCCAGGCGCTGACGTTCACGACGACGGTGAGGAACGCCCGCAACGACCTCATCGCGAACTACCCGGTCCAGTGGCGCTCGGTGAACCAAACGGTGGTGGACACGGTCCAGTCGGATAACGTCGCGACCGCGATCGGCTTCGGAACGACGTTCCTGATCGCCCAGGGCGCGGGCGTCGCCGACACCATGGTTTTCGTGGTCCGCAACCCGACGCGGCTCTTCGTGGACAACTCGGTCGTCGCCAGCCCGCGAGTGGGCACGCTGGCGCGTCCGTACTCCAAGATCCAGGACGCGGTGGACGCCGCGGACGCGAACGACACGGTGGTCGTGCGGCGGGGCGCGAGCGCGTACTCTGAGACGGTCGCCCTCAGCCGGCGCATCTCGCTCCTCGGCGACTCGACGGACTTCGCTTCGGTGGCGGGCGGGCGCAATCCCGGGCTGCTGCCGGTGATCGGGCACGACAGCGGCGCCGCTGGCATCACGGCCTACACCACCGCGCCCGAGACCATCCGCTACTTCTCGCTCGTGCACACGCTCGACGGGGCCGCGATCGACGCGGACAGGTCGGACGTGACTCTGGAGTACGTGTACGTCAACCCGTCGGGATCGGTCAGCTCGCGCATCGGCCGGGGGATCTCGATCATGAACTCTCCCTCCGGCACGAGTGTGCGCAACGTGGTGGTGGATTCCGTGCGAGCCTACGGCATCCGCCTGGAGAACGTGTCGAACGCCACGATCCGGGCCGTGCAGGTGCGCGGCGTGGATTCGCTCGGCGCCGAGGCGGGCGCGGGCGTGGCCGTGCTGGGCGGCAGCGGCACAAGGCTCGCGAACACGTTGGTGCGGCTCGCGCAGGTGGGCGTCCTCGTCACGTCGGGGGCGACCGCGATGCGGATGGAGTCCACGGTCGTGTACCGCAACGCCTGGGGCGCTCGACTCGATGGTGGCAGCTTCTCGAACATTCAGGCACTCGATGTGTTCGACAATGACTCGGTGGGCGTGCTCAACCCGGTGGCGGGTCAGGTGATCGTGAACCTGGGGTGGTGGGGCGACAGCCTCGGTCCGCGCCGTGGGTCGGAGCCGGCGGCCGCCGGCGACACGGCGATCGGCGACGTATCCTTCACGCCTCTGCGCAGCACGCCGCTGGTTCCCGGGACGACCTTCGCCACGCTCAGGCGTCTGCGGGGGAACGGCCAGAACACGGCCACGAACAGCACGCTGCCCATTCCGTTCACGGTCCGGGCGATCTCCGCTGACGGATTCCCGGTGGCCGGCGTGAGCGTCACCTTCACCGTGACGGCCGGCGGCGGGCACTTCGTGGGTCAGTCGAGCGTGACGGTCGCGACCAACAGCTCGGGTCTGGCGCGCGCGACCTTCACCGCCGGCCCGGCGGCCGGCGTGCACACGGTCAGCACCTCGACGGCGTCGTCCGGCGGGCCGTCTTTCTTCGCCAACGTGTTCTGATGCCCACGAACTATCTCAAGTGCGGGACCGCGCTTTCATCGGGCGCCGCCTTTTGCGCCAACTGCGGCTGGCAGGTAACCGACCCCGGCATGGCGACGGTGGCGGTCGCCAGCAACGCGAGCGGCCTCGCGGAAGCGACGCTGACGCTGGGGGGGAGCGCCGGCTCGAACAGCGCCACGGCGATGGGAACGTCCGCCTCGCTCGGCACCGGGACCTTCACCGCGAACGGCACTTGATGCAGTGCATACACTGCGGGACCGAGGTGACCGCGGGTCAGCAATTCTGTGGCGCGTGCGGCGCGGCGGTGACCGATCCGGGTGCCGCGACGGTGACCATCGCGACCGCGGAGAAGCCCGGGGACCCGCTCCTCGCTCAGCTCAAGAAGGACCTGGCGGGCGAGTACGACGTGGACAGCGAGCTGGGCCGGGGCGGGATGGCGGTGGTCTACAAGGCGACCGAGATCGAGCTCTCCCGGGTCGTCGCGCTCAAGGTGCTGCCGCCGGGCATGGGCGGTGGGACGATGGCGGAGCGGTTCAAGCGCGAGGCGCGGATGGCGGCCGCGCTGGACCATCAGAACATCATCCCGGTCTACCGCGTGGGCCAGGCGGCCGGCACCTACTTCTTCGCGATGAAGTTCGTGGAGGGCCGGGCGGTAGACGCCATCATCGAATCGCAGGGGGCGCTGCCGGTCCCGGTCGTCATCGCCATCCTACGCGGCACGGCTAGCGCGCTGGCCTTCGGGCACGAGCGGGGCATCGTCCACCGCGACATCAAGGGCGCCAACATCCTCATCGACCGCGACGGCCGCGTGTTGGTGTCCGACTTCGGCATCGCGCGGGCCACGGAAGAGAAGACCCTGACCGCCAGTGGCTCGGTGATGGGAACGCCGCATTTCATGAGCCCGGAGCAGTGTTCCGGGGCCAAGGTCGGCCCGCAGAGCGACCAGTACTCGCTCGGCGTCCTGGCTTTCCAGATGATGACGGGGTCCGTGCCGTTCGATGCGGACTCCCTGATGCCGATCCTCCAGCACCACTTCTTCACGCCGCCGCCGGACATCGCATCAGTGCGGCCGGGCGTGCCACAGCCGCTGCTCGACGTCGTCTACCGCGCGCTCGCGAAGGAGGCAGCGGGGCGCTACGCCACCACCCGCGACATGCTCGCCGCGCTCGAGGCGATCCCCGTGACCGACGCGGAGCGGCGCGAGGCCGACGAGCAGTTGAAGACGCTCGCGATCGGCGCGCCGATCCCCAAGGTGAGGACCGGATCGCTTCCACCCCTCGGCGACACTCGGCTTGCCGGCTTCACCGCTGCCGGGACTTCGGCGCCGACGGTGACGGCGTCGAAATCGGTGCCGCCCCGGCCGGCGCCGAAGCCTCGCTCTAAAACGCCCGTGGTCATAGGTGTCGTGGTCGTGGTGGCGGTGCTGGGTGGCGGCGGGGCATGGGTTACGATGCAGCGCCGGCAGGCGGCGCTAACGGCCCGGGCCGTCGCGGACTCGACGCACCGGGCCGACTCTTCGCGTCAGGATTCGCTCCGGGTCGCCGCACTGGCTGCGGCGACCGCACGCGAGAGTACGGCCGCCGCGGTGGATACGGCTTCGCGCGGAGGCCGCGAGCCACCGGCGCAGCCGCGGAGGCCGGCGCCGCGTCCAACCGCGCCGGTGGCCACCCGGCAGGTGTCACCGCCCGCGCCTACGCCGACGGCTACCAACGCGACCGGGCTGATTCGCCTGAGGACAGTGCCTCCCGACGCGCAGATCTTCGTGGACGGCCGCTTCATGAGCGACGGGCAGCTCTTCGACGTGTCGTTGGCCGCGGGATCGCGCCAGATCCGCATCGTGTCCCCTGGATGTCAGACGATGGAGTTCGCGGTGACGATCGAGGCGGGCGGCACCTCGCGGCTGGGCACCCGAACCCTGACCTGTCAGTGAGGTGCGCGTGAAGCGTGCGCTGTTCGTCCTGACGCTGCTCGCAGCCGTCGCGGCGCCGCTGCGCGCCCAGAGCAACACGGCCGAAGCGCTCGACCGCGCCAGACGGCTCTACGAGGACCTGGAAGTCGAGCGCGCGCTGGTGATCCTCCGCGGCATCATCTCGCCACAATCGCCGTTCGAGGTGAGCCGCGAGCAGCGCGTGGAGGCGTACAAGTACCTCGGCGCGGCCCTGGCGCTCCAGCCGGGAGCGGCGAAGCGCGACTCCGCCGTGATCTACTTCCGGGCCGCCATCGAGCGGGACCCGTTCACCGACCTCGACCCGCGGGGCTTCAGTCCGACTCAACTCCAGGCCTTCGGCGAAGCGCGGAGCCGCACCTTCGCGGTGGCGCTCCGGCCGGTCGCGCCGGACACCGTGGATCCGCGGAGCGAGCAGGTCACGTTCCGCGGCCTCTCCTCGCACCTCGCCCAGCTGCGCGTCGAGCTGCGCGCGGCCGGCTCAACGCGCCGCGTGCTCTATGAGGGGGACAACGAAGGGCTGCGCGAAACGTCGTGGGACGGCCTTCTCGACGACGGAACGCTCGCGCCGGAAGATCGCTACGAGCTGTCCATCATCGGCCGGAGTCGCCTCATCCCGGCGCTCGTGGACACGGCAAACCTTTTCTTCGAGCTGACGCAGGAGCATCCGCCCCTCGAGGACACCTTGACCGCGCTCGGTCCAGCGGACCTGCTTCCCGAGCAGCATCCCGCCTCCGCCGCGACGGCCGACCTCCTCAAGGGCATCGGCGTGGCGGGCGCAGCACTGCTCATCCAGTCCACCCTCACGAGCCCCGATCTCGGCCGGGGCAGCAACGCGCTGTCGGGCGCGGTGGCGCTGTCGGGGATCGTCACGGGCGTTGCGTCGTTCGTCGCGCGTCAGCGGCACCGCGACATCCCGGCGAACATCGCGGAGAACGCGCGACGCGAGGCCGAGCGTGAGTCGCAGAACTCGGCCATACGGCAGCGCAACACCGCGATCCTTCGGGAGACGAAGCTGATCGTCACGCCGGCGGCGGGGGCGCGCCAATGAAGAAGGCGGACGGACGGACTACAGCGAGACGGGTGGCGGTAGTCCTGCTCACCGCGAGTGCCGCCGCCGCCGCACCGGCGGCGGCGCAGGTGGCGGTGTCGGGCTCCGCGCTGGTGTCGCAGGTGGAGCACCGGGTGAGCGCCGGACGCGGGGTGGAGCAGACGTCTGGCACGATCTTCGGTGGCGCGGCGACGCTGTATGTCGCGTCGCGGTTCGAGATCTCGGTGCAGGGCCAGTCCGGCACCCTCAACGCCGACTCGTCCTTCGCCGACGATCTTGATGACGCCGAGGGCGAGGTGCGCGTCGCCGTGCTCGCGGTGCCGTGGCTCGCGCTCGAGGGCGGGGTTAGCGCCCGCTCCTTCGCTACCGCGTTCGCGCGGCAGCGATGGGTGGCAATGCGCCTTGGCGCCGAGGCGCGGCTCGCCTTCGTGGGCGGCGCCATCCAGGGACGGGTGCGCGCGGAGCTGCTGCCGTCGGTCTCGGTCACGGGGCTCGAGGCGCCCAACCGTGCCGTGGCGGCGGCGGCGGGTCTCGAGTGGCGGAGCGGCCCGCTCACGGCAGGACTTCAGTATTCGCTGGAGCGTTACGACTTCCCGCTGGTCGGCGCCTTGAAGCGGCACGAGCAGCTGTCGGTGCTGACCGCGAAGCTCGGACTCGGGCTGGGGTCGCGCGAGTAGCGGGATCGCGCCAAGGCCCGCATCGCGGCGCATTTGCGCCCCTAGCCTGCTGCCGGTCAACGCGGAAGTCGTCCGGTAGCTCACAGATCCCGCGTGAGGTTGACTGTTTTTCGTCGCCGCGGGCACCGCGGTCGGATTCAGGCCCATTCCCCGATGTCACGGAGGCTTTCGATGCTGCTGCGACGTCCGGCTGTTCTGCTGCTTCTGGCGGCGGTCATGGTTCCGACGCGAGATGCGCTGGCCCAGCGCGCCGCCCCACGCCGCCTCACGTATCCGGCCAGCCCCCGCGGCACGGTGGTGGACACCTTCTTCGGCACCCTGGTGCCCGATCCGTACCGCTGGCTCGAGGACGACACCTCGGCGGCCACGCGCAACTGGACCGACCAGCAGAACGCGCTCACCGCGCGCGTCCTGGGCGCGGTGCCCGGCCGCGAGGCGATCCACGCGCGGCTCACCCAGCTCCTCTCGATTGGGACGGTGGGCTCGCCGACACCCAAGGGCAACCGCTACTTCTACACCAAGCGAGAGGGAACGCAGAACCAGCCCATCCTCTACGTGCGTGACGGGCCAACCGGCGCAGACCGGCCACTGGTGGACGTGAACGCGCTGAACGCCGAGGGCACCACGGCCATGGACTGGTGGTATCCGTCGGAGGGCGGGCGCTACCTCGCCTACGGTATCTCGCAGAGCGGGAACGAGCGGGCCACGCTACACGTCCGGGACGTGGCGACCGGCCGAGACTTGCCGGACACGATCCCGGACTGCCGCTTCTCGAGCGTCGCCTGGCTCCCCGACAACACCGGATTCTACTACACCCGCTTCCCCCATCCCGGCACCGTGCCGGAGGGCGAAGAGCACTACAACCAGCGGGTGCGCTTGCATCGCCTCGGCACCGACCCGGCGCGCGATGATTCGATCTTCGGGCGCCATCGGTTCCGCGAGGAGACGTACGGCGTGCAGGTGTCGCCGGATGGGCGATGGTTGCTCGTAACGGCGGGCCGGACCTTTTACGCGAACGACCTCTACCTGAAGGACCTGCGCTCCAACGGGCCGTGGGTCACGGTCGTCGAGAACGTGGACGCGAACTTCAACACCGACCTTCAGGACGACAGGCTGTACATCACGACCAACCAGGACGCGCCCAACTTCAAGATGTACGTCGCGGACCCGACGAACCCGGGACGCAGCGCCTGGCGCGAGCTGGTACCGGAACGAAACGACGCCGTGCTCGAGGGCGGAGGCGTGGTGGCAGGGCGGCTCGCTCTCCAGTACCTCAGGAACGCGTCCAACCGGCTCGAGCTTCACGCCCTCGACGGCTCGATGATCCGCGAAGTCGAGTTACCGGCGCTTGGCACCTTGACCGGCTTTGGGGGCAAGTGGAACGGGCAAGAGCTGTTCTTCGGGTTCACGTCGTTCACGGTGCCGCCGTCGGTCTACCGCATCGAGCTCCCCGGGACCGCGGTGGGGAACCCGGCCCTCTGGCAGCGCGTCGAGGCGCCGGTCGATCCGGCCAACTACGAAGTGAAGCAAGTCTGGTATCCGTCGCGGGACGGGACCTACGTCTCGATGTTCATCGTCCATCGGCGCGGGCTCGTGCTGAACGGACAGAACCCGACGGTGCTGAACGGCTACGGCGGTTTCCAGATCAGCCTCACGCCGAGTTTCAGCCGCGCCAACCTGCTGTGGCTCGAGAGCGGCGGAGTAATCGCCATCCCCAACCTCCGGGGCGGCGGCGAGTACGGCGAGCGCTGGCACCAGGCGGGGATGCTGGACCGCAAGCAGAACGTTTTCGACGACTTCATCGCCGCGGCGGAGTGGCTGGTCCTCAACCAGTACACCAGCTCGAGCCGTCTCGCGATCAGCGGCGGGTCGAACGGCGGGCTGCTGACGGGTGCGCTGGTCACGCAGCGGCCCGATCTCTTCCGCGCGGCGCTGGTCGCGGTGCCGCTCCTCGACATGCTTCGGTATCAGAGATTCCTCATTGCCCGGTTCTGGATCCCGGAATACGGCTCATCGGAGGACTCGACCCAGTTCGGATTCCTCCATGCCTACTCGCCGTACCACCGGGTGCGGAACGGCGTGCGGTATCCGGCGGTGCTCCTCACCGCCGCCGAGAGCGACAGCCGGGTGGCGCCGCTCCACGCGCGGAAGATGGGGGCGCGCCTTCAGGCAGCGAACGCGGGCGACCGTCCCATCCTGGTGCGCATCGAGACCCGCGCGGGTCACGGGGCGGGGAAGCCACTCTCCAAGCAGGTGGACGAGCAGACGGACATTTGGAGCTTCTTCTTTTCGCAGCTCGGCGTACGGCCGCCGGCGAGTGCGAGCATTGGTGCGGCGGGGGCGGCACATCAGTGAGACAGCACGTACGGACGGCCCGACGGACCAACGGGCGGACCGCCTCAGGATGACGGCGCGAGTGGTGCGGGTGGCCGCGGTGCAGGCCGCCGCGGCGTTCCTCGATCTTGCCGGCACGCTGGACCGCACGGAGGAATGGGCGCGCCGCGCCGCGGCCGAGGGCGCGAAGATCATCGCGTTCCCCGAGACGTGGTTGCCGGGATACCCGGCCTGGCTCGATTCGTCTCCGGAGGCGGCGGTGTGGGCGCACCCCGGGGCGAAGGTCGTCTTCGCCCGCCTGATGGAGAACGCGGTAGTCGTGCCGAGCGCGTCCACGGAACGGCTTGCGACCCTCGCGCGCGAGCTGGGTGTCACGCTCGTCCTGGGCGCTCACGAGCGCGCGGGCCGCACGCTGTACAACGCGCTCCTCACCTTCGGGCCCGACGGCTCGCTGCTCAATCACCATCGCAAGCTGATGCCCACCTACAGCGAGAAGCTGATCTGGGGCATCGGCGACGGTCATGGGCTCCGGGCGGTGGACACGGGCCTGGCGCGGGTGGGCGGGCTGGTGTGCTGGGAACACTGGATGCCGCTCGCCCGTCAGGCGATGCACGATGCGGGCGAGGAGATCCACGTGGCGGTCTGGCCCGGTGTGCCGGAGATGCACCAGGTGGCTTCGCGCCACTACGCGTTCGAGGGTCGCTGTTTCGTGATCGCGGTGGGGAGCATCCTGCGGCTGTCCGAGATGCCCGCCGAGCTGCCGCCGGTAGAGAAGTACGCGAAGAATCCCAACGGGCTGATGCTCGCGGGCGGGAGCGCCATAATCGCGCCGAACGGCCGCTATCTGGCGGGTCCCGCGTTCGACGAGGAGGTCATCGTCGCCGCCGATTGCGACCTCTCGGAGATCGCGAAAGAGTCGCAGACGCTGGATGTGAGCGGGCACTACAGCCGGCGGGACGTGCTCGATCTGGTGGTGAAACACTCGCCCCCCCGGCATTAGGGGCGAGGCGCTTCAGCGCCTGCCCTTGCCGAGAGCGTGCTACAGCTCGCCGATTGCGCCGCGCCGGCCCTCTGGCGAGGTTTCCGGCCATGAAGCCACTCAACATTCTGGATCAGGCCGGCGCGAGCCGGCCCTCGATGTACGACGAGCGCCTGGTCGCTCCGATGCGCGAGGATCTTACCAGCGTCGGCTTCGAGGAGCTGCGGACGCCGGAAGAGGTGGACGCGACCCTCAAGGATTCCAAGGGCACCGTTCTCGTGATGGTGAACTCGGTCTGCGGCTGCGCGGCGGGCCGGGCGCGGCCGGGCGTGAAGCTGGCGCTCCGGTCGGCGCCGCTGAAGCCGGCCAAACTGGCGACGGTGTTCGCGGGGCAGGACCGTGACGCCACCGATCGCGCGCGAAGCTATTTCGCCGGCAACCCGCCCACCTCACCGCAGGTGGCGTTGTTCAAGGACGGCGAGCTCGTGTACTTGATGCAGCGGCACCAGATCGAGGGAAGGGACGCGCCGGACATCGCCGCGGACCTGGTGAAGGTGTTCGAGAAGAACTGCGGCTAACGCCGAAGTCGGTGGGGCGCGATCGGTAACCGAAGCCCGATTCGCGTACCGAACGCGCCTGGCTCGATCACGAGCCCCGAGTATGGGATGTTCCGCGGCCCCCGCTCCCGCTTCAGCTCGAGCACGAAGAGGATCGCGCTCCCTACGATCGCCGTTTGTCCCGAGATCAGCCACGCGCGCGCGGTGCGGTCGCCTCGCACGATGTCCCGGTAGCGCGCCTCGGCCACCGGATCCGTATACCTGCCGTCCGTACCCAGTGCACATGCACCTTGCGCCTTGCAGTAGTCGGCCAAGGCGCGGAAGTCATCGTCGGCCTCCTGGTGCGTGCGGATGCCCATCGCGGTGAACCCCACTGCCACCGCCGCCGCCGCCCACTTCCCATATCTGATCCCCGGCGGCGTCACGACGTCGCGCGGCACCTGCACCTGCGCCGCCAGCGGCAAGCACGTGACGGCACACAGGAGTAGGCAGTAAAGGCTCTTCGCACCTGCCTCCTTCAACCTGTAGACCGCTGCAACCCTGCAACTCCGCAACTCTTGGCGCGCTGTCACCTGAACGCCACCACCTCTCCCCTTTGTGACACCGCCAGCACCATCCTCCCCTCAACGATAACCGGCTCCATTACGGGCGGCTCCAGCCTCGCCGTCCACTTCCGCACTCCCATCTCGTCCACCAGCGCCAGCTCGCCGTTCACCCCGCACACGAACACGCCTCCAGTCACCGGCACCGGGCCCGCCCGCGCGACCACGCCGAGCGCGACGCTCCGGGCGCGCTCCGGCCCGTCCAGCGGAACGATCCACAGCTGTCCGCGCGTGGTCAACGCATATGCCGTCCGCTCGCGCACCGCAACGCTCCCAACCACGCCGCCGCCCAGGTCGATGCCCCAGCGCACTTCGAACGTGCGCGAGTCCAGCGCTTCGAGCCGTCCGCCCATCGTACCCAGCAGCAGCAGGGAATCGGCGAAGAGCGCGGGTGCCGCGAGGACCGTACCGCGGGTGGCGCGCCGCGCGCGGATCGCCCCGCTCGCGCCATCCAGCAGGAAGATCGAGTCCGCAGCCGTCGCGATGACCACTCCGATGGGCACGGGCACCGGCGCGGTGCGGACTGCGCCGGAGAGCGGCACGCGCCAATGCCGGAGGCCGCTCGCCGCGGAGAACTGGGTGACGAGCCCCTCGATCGACGCAGAGTACAGTTCTGTTTCTCCAAGGGCCAGGGGCGCGACCACGTCGCCGGCCTGAGCCGACCAGATCGACCTGCCGTTCGTCAGCCTGAGCGCGTAGACGCGGCCGGTTCCGGTCTGGGTGGCCACGAAGATGCGGTCGTCGGCGAGGAGCGGGCCCGCGCCCACGTTGGTGGTGAGCCGCCGGCGCCAGATGACCTCGCCCGTCGCGCGGTCGAGGATAGCCACTTGGCGGTCTATCAGCGAGATCGCGACGAGGTCTTCGGAGAACGCCGGCCCGCCGACGATGCCGCGGCCCAGGTCGGCGCGCCACACGGGCTGCGGATCGGCGTTGACCGACTCGCGCGCCGCCGGCGCCCGCAGCGAGGAGCCGAGGTATGCGCGCCAGGCGTGGTCCTGCGACGAAGGCGCGGACCGCGGAACGCTCACGCACGCGTTGACGAGGCACAGCGCCGCGACTAGCATCCCCAACACCTTATGCCCACTCGTCATTGGATCTCCGAGCTTGCTTCGCATGTCGGCGAGCCGGTCGCCGTCAACGGCTGGGTCACCACCACTCGCTCCTCAGGCAAGATCGCCTTCGTCGTCGTTCGCGACGGCACCGGCTACCTCCAGGGCGTCATCGGCAAGGCCGGCGCCGCGCCGGAGGTCTGGGACCGCTTCACATCGCTCACCCAGGAGGCCTGCGTCCGTCTCGAGGGCGCGGTGCGCGCCGACCAGCGCTCGCCCGGCGGGGTCGAGCTTTCGGTCACCGGCCTAACGGTCCTCGGCCCGAGCGTGGACTTCCCCATCACGCCCAAGGAGCACGGGACAGCGTTCCTCATGGAGCGCCGGCACCTCTGGCTCCGCAGCCGCCGCCAGGTGGCCATCATGCGGGTGCGCGACGAGGTCATCAAGGCGATGCGCGATTTCTTCTACGAGCGCGGCTTCGCTCTCGTCGACACGCCCATCCTCACCGGCTCCATCGGCGAATCCGCCGGCACGCTCTTCGAGACCGAGTACTTCGACCTGGGCACGGCCTACCTGGGGCAGACGGGTCAGCTGTATCTCGAGTCCGCCTGCGCCGCCCTCGGCAAGGTCTACTGCTGCGGCCCGACCTTTCGCGCCGAGAAGTCCAAGACCCGGCGCCACCTCACGGAATACTGGATGGTCGAGCCCGAGGTCGCGTTCAACACCTCCGACGACAACATGC